>USBH01000210.1 GCA_900552925.1 uncultured Oscillospiraceae bacterium | reverse complement strand
GAGATTAGCTGCAGTCTCGTGGGCTCGGAGATGTGTATAAGAGACAGCATCTGCGGCACAAAGCCGAGCACCGCGCCGACGCCGGCCACGATGCCGTCGAGGATCAGGCCGTTGAGCCACTCAGGCGTGTTGGCGGCCTCCAGGCCGCTGCCGATGAGCACCGGGATGCCGGGCACCCAGACGCCGTACGCCGCCGGGTCGGGCTCCGCATATTCGTATTCGGCGAGCGTGGCGGGCGCGGCCTTCAGGTCGGCGCCGGTATAGGTGACGGTCTCAGTGGAGAGATCCTCTTCGTTTTCAATGTCGATGTCCGCCGTATCGGTGTCGGCAAACTGCGCCGCATACGCTTCCAGCGCGGAGGCTGCCGCCGCCGGGTCGAAGGTTTCCGACTCGGTGTCGAGCGCTTCGGAGAGCGCGTCGGCGCCGTCGGCGCCGGTGCCGATGAAGGCGTCGACCGCGTTCATCGCTTCGCCGTAGGCCTCGGAAGCCTCCTCGTACTCGGCCGAGCCGATGCCGAGCAGGTGGTAGCCGTCGCCGAACAGGCCGTCGTTGGCCCAGTCGGTCGCCGCGGTGCCGACCGTGACCATCGAAATGTAGTAGACAAGGAACATGATGACCGCGAAAATCGGCAGGCCGAGCCAGCGGTTCGTGACGACCTTGTCGATCTTGTCGGAGGTCGAAAGCTGGCCGACGGATTTCTTCTTATAGCAGGACTTGATGATGGAGGCGATATAGACGTACCGCTCGTTGGTGATGATGCTTTCGGCGTCGTCGTCCAGCTCCTTTTCGGCCGCCTGAATGTCCGCTTCGATGTGCGCAAGCGTCTTCTGGTCGATGTTCAGCTGGCCGAGAACCTTGTCGTCGCGCTCGAAGATCTTGATGGCGTACCAGCGCTGCTGCTCCTCGGGCATGCCGTGGACCGCCGCCTCTTCGATGTGGGCGATCGCGTGCTCGACGCAGCCGGAGAAGGTGTGCATCGGGATCGTCTTCGTGTTCTTTGCCGCGTCGATCGCAGCCTCCGCCGCCTCCATGATCCCGGTGCCCTTCAGCGCCGAAATCTCGACGACCTTGCAGCCGAGCTGGCGGCCAAGCTCGGCCGTGTCGATCTTGTCGCCGTTCTTGCGCACGATGTCCATCATGTTGATGGCGACGACGACCGGGATGCCGAGCTCGGTGAGCTGGGTGGTCAGGTACAGGTTTCTCTCGAGGTTCGTGCCGTCGATGATGTTCAGGATGACGTCCGGGCGTTCGCCGATCAGGTAATTTCGGGCGACCACTTCCTCCAGCGTGTAGGGGGAAAGGGAGTAAATGCCCGGCAGGTCGGTCACGACCACGCCGCTGTGCTTTTTCAGCTTGCCTTCCTTCTTCTCGACCGTGACGCCCGGCCAGTTGCCCACGAACTGGTTGGAGCCGGTGAGCGCGTTGAACAGGGTAGTCTTACCGCAGTTCGGGTTGCCCGCAAGGGCGATTCGTAAATCCATCTCCAAAATTCCTTTCTTTCTAGCAATTAGCGATAACTAACCATGGTGGTAAAAAAGAGGGGGATGCCCCCTGTTCTTTGTGCAGCTTATTCCACTTCCACCATTTCCGCGTCGGCCTTGCGGATGGACAGCTCGTAGCCGCGGATGGTCACTTCGATCGGATCCCCCAGCGGCGCGACCTTGCGGACGTGGACCTGAACGCCTTTTGTAAGCCCCATGTCCATGATCCGGCGTTTGACCGCACCTTCGCCGTGAAGCTTGACGACCTTGACCGTATCGCCGATCCGGGCCTCTCTCAATGTCTTCATGGATTTCTTCCTCCTTCTGTCGAATTGCATACGATTTATTGCGAAAAATCAGATCATGATTTTTCGTGCCATTTCCTCGCTGATCGCCACGCGCGCGTCCTTGACGTTCACGATCACGTTTCCGCCAAGCGCCGTGATGACGGTCACGCTTCCGCCGACGACAAAGCCGAGGTTTTCCAGATGTTTTTTCACCTCAGGGCTTCCGCCGATTTTCTTGATGGTGTTTTCCTCACCAGTGTTTGCCAGTGCCAACGGCATCATATTACGCCTTCTTTCTCGGTATAAACGGGATTAGCTGTGACTAATCCAAGGGTTTGAAATAAAGTTAGCTTTTGCTAACCAAACCTATAATAGGACTTTCTCCCGCCGTTGTCAAGCCCTTTTGAAAAAATTTATGTGTGCGGAGGAGAAACGGTGACCGGCGGCGCTTCCCCGGCGGATCCGCGGCAGGACGGTGCCGGTGGCCGCCGCGCCTTGACTTTCGGCGCGGATGCGGGTATAATATCCATACCCCTTACGGTATGGAGGCGATGGTATGCGACAATGTATGGACGCGGACAATCTGCACCGCAGGCTGAAAAAGATCATCGGGCAGGTTCAGGCGATCGACCGCATGGTCGACGAGGACGTGCCGTGCGAGGACATCCTCTCCCAGCTCAACGCGGCGAAATCCGCCCTGCATAAGTGCGGCCAGGTGGTGCTCGAGGGGCACATCCGGCACTGCGTGAAGGACGGCATCGAGCACGGCGACGCCGACAAGACGATCGAGGACTTCACGAAGGCCGTGGAGCGCTTTGCCAATATGGGATGAACAGCTTGTGAAAGGGCAGCCGGAAAGCGGCTGTCCTTTTTGTCTGCATTCCCGGAAAGATTTGTTGCGGAAGCGTTTCTTTTTGCGCCGGATTGTGATACAATAACCTTGTTTTCAGCAAATCACAGGCCTGTCCGGAAAGGAAGCTGACATACGATGGATTTGGAAAGAATAGAAAGGGCCGTGCGGGAGATCCTGCTTGCGGTCGGCGAGGACCCGGAGCGCGAGGGGCTGGAGGAGACGCCCGCCCGCGTTGCGCGCATGTATGCGGAGATTTTCTCGGGGCTGCAGGCGGACCCGAAGCAGCACCTCAAGTTTTTTGACGCGGGCGGCCACGACGAGCTGGTGCTCGTGCGCGACATCCCGCTGTATTCGGTCTGCGAGCATCACCTGCTGCCGTTTATCGGCAAATGCCACATCGCCTATATCCCGAAAAACGGGCGCATCATCGGGCTTTCGAAGTTTGCCCGCATTGTGGACTGCTTTGCGCGCCGCCCGCAGGTGCAGGAGCGCCTGACCGCGCAGATCGCCGACTTCATCGAGGAAAACCTCGACCCGCGCGGCGTGGCCGTGTTCATTGAGGCGGAGCACCTGTGCATGACGATGCGCGGCGCCCGCGCGGCCGGCGCGCTGACCAAGACCTCCGCGCTGCGCGGCTGCATGCGCACAGACGCCAAAACGCGCAACGAGGTCATGCTGCTGCTTTCAAAGTGAGCCAAGGAGGAAGGTTGAAACACAGTAATTTAAGCACGATTCCGAAAAAAGGGCGTACAAAACCA
>USBH01000209.1 GCA_900552925.1 uncultured Oscillospiraceae bacterium | reverse complement strand
GCGATGCCGAGCGCTTCGAGCGCCTGCTTCGCCGCATCGCCCTCGGCGCGCGGCTCGTCTCTGCCCTGTCCGCCGGTCGTGATGCACACCGCCTCCGGATGGGCGCGCAGATAATCGGCCGCCGCCTGCACGCGGTTTTGAAGCGTCGTGCTCAGCCGGTTCTCAAACACCTTCGCGCCGAGGACCAGCACAACTGCGTTTTCCGGCGGTTCTGCAGCTTTCCGTTTCATGCGCCTCTCCCCTTTCAATCCGCAGCGCACGCGGCGCGCCGCAATATACCGATTTTATTATAAAGAATTCCCCCGGAAACCGCAAGGGCTCCGGGGAAAAAGTTTTTATCGCAGCAGGCAGGCCGCGATCACCACGTCGAGGTCCGCCGCCGGCTCCGTCTGCGCAATGTCCAGCGCCGTATACAAAATTTCCCGAAGCCGCTCCGGGCTTCGGGAAATCCCATGCATTTTTAGTAGCCGTAGTTGCTGTCCGTCCCGGCATACGTATAATCCCCGTACGCCGCGCTGTCGTCGAGCGCGTCTGCGGAATCGTCCGTACTGTAGCTCGCATCCACGGGCAGCTCCGTATCCGCCTGCGTGATGGTCTCGCCGTTCTCCACGCGGTCCATCAGCTCCTGCGCCTTCTGCACCGTTTCGTAATCCGGCTGCATGACGTACACCGGGATGCTCATCGAATACGGCACCTGCGTGTCGCCGTAGCCCGTCACGCTGTACTGCACGACGTTCCACGAGCCGCCGTCCGAAAGCTGGCGGCGGACCAGCGCCGCGATGTCGCTGTACGGCACGTTCATGTCGAAGCAGTCCTCAAGGCTCTCAAGAATCGAGGTGTAGTTCATCAGAATCTCCGGCGACATCGCCTTATCGATGACCGCGGAGATGACCTTCATCTGGTTCTTGCCGCGCTGGATGTCGCCGTCCACGAAGGAATAGCGTTCGCGCGCGAATTGCAGCGCCTTGTCGCCGTCCAGCGTATTGACGCCGAGCGGGTAGTCGTACTTGCTCGTGCTGAACGCGATGTCGTTGTACAGCGTGATGCCGCCCAGCGCGTCCACGATGCCCTTGAAGCCGGTGAAATCGAGCCGGAAGTAGTAGTCGACGTTTGTTTCATACAGCATCTCGAGCGTCTCGATCGAGACGTCCACGCCGTAGATACCGGCGTGCGTCAACTTATCGGGGACGCCGTCGGAAATCGAAAGCGGGACATAGTAGTCGCGCGGCGTCGTGACCAGCAGGATCTGCCGGGTTTCGGTGTTGATCGTCGCGAGGATGTTGACGTCGCTGCGGCCGACCGTGTGCAGGCCCTCGCGCGAATCGCTGCCGCTGATGTACAGCGTGTAGACCTCCTGCACATCGGTGCTGCCCGTATCGACAACCGCCTGCGACTGCTCCTCGGTCTCCGTTTCGACATGCATGATCTCCAGCTCGCGGACCTTGGATTCAAAATCCGTATAGCCCTCGGTTTCGCCGAGCACATCGATATACGCGAGATTGAGCACGATCGCATCGCACTCGCCCGCGAGGAGCCCATCCGCCAGCTGGGTGATGCCCGCGTATTCCTGCGTCTGCACCGCGGCGCCGATCGCCGACTCGATCTCGCTGAGGCCCGCGTCCGTATTGGTGCGGTCCAGCGTGGAAAGGATGCCGAAGGAATAGCCGGCCGTATCGCTGATGCTCCGCGCGGCGTCCTCCGCGCGCACATACACCGCGACCGGCGTGGACTGCGTGCGCGTCTCGGAAATGCGCGAAAGCGTGCTTGTCGTTCGATAGAGGTAGTAGCCGCCCACGGCGAGCACCGCCGTCAGGATCAAAGCGAGCAGCGTGCCCAGAACGAACTGGACCTTAAAGGCGGTGTTCCGCATCAGCAGTGCGGCGGCCGTCGCAAGCATCACAAGCGCGACGCCCGCGGGAACCAGAAGATGAACCGGAATAAACTGCGTCCAGGTCAATACCGCGATGAACGCGGCCACCACGACCGCCATCACCAGCGTAATCACGAGGCCGGGGATCCGGCCCTTCCATTTTCTCATGCTGTGCACTCCTTTGATGCCGCCCCGTCCTGTACGGACAAAGTGGTTGCCGCCTCTGCGGCTACGACTATTTATTGTATCGCTTTCCGTCGCTTCCCGTCAACTTCTCACGGGAAAATTCATAAAAAACAGCAAAACGACAAAAAAGCGTATATGTTTTCTGTATTATTCGCCGTTTCCATAATTTTGCTTTTGGAATTCCTGCCGTTTCAGGTGATTTCTGCTGCTTTCAGTATATCCCGCATTCCGCCCGCTACACCCGTTTTGCAGAAAAAGCGGCCGCCCGGAGACGCGCCCCGCTGCGGCCTGCAATTCTTTTATTGCGTACATCTTCCATACATGCGCCGGTATGCGCTTCGAGCCTCCGCGCAATCCGCGCAGACGCCGCTTTGCCGTCAGCGGCGCTCGGGGTCCTCCGTGTCGCGGATGGACTCCGCCGTCATCCCGTCGTCCTCCGTCGTCGAAGAACTGAGGTCCGAACGGCCGCTGCCGTTGACGACGATCGGCGTTTCGGCGTTCGGCGTCGCTTCCGGCACCGGCGTAGCCTGCGCTTCACTGTCCGTTTCGCCGTCCGGGTCCGCCGAAGGCGCCGGCGTCGCGCTGAGCACCGAGGCGTCCATCTCGGAAACCGTCACGAACTCGGCCGAAACGTATGCCTTGCCGCCGTTGTAGGAGATCTCGTGCCAGCCCTCGCTGTAATTTTCGGTCAGCACCTCAAAGCGGTCGCCGGCGTACGCCTCGCTGAGGATCTCGGAATCCGTGCTCGCCGCGCTGCGGATATTGAGCGAGCCCTCGATGTCGGTGACCGTCGCCACCTTGACCATCTCGACGGCCGGTGTCGGCGCCGGCGTCGGCGACGCGGTCGGGCTCGGCTCGGCCTCCTGCCCGCCGCTCCCGCAGGCCGCCGCCGAAACCGTAAAGACCGCCACAAGCGCCACCATCGCCAGCGCTTTCCCCATTTTTTTCCTTATATATAAGCCAACCGGTTTCCCGGTATTTACCTTTTTCATGACACCTTCACCATTCCTTTCCGACTTCTGCGGATTCTTGTTTTATATTTTAGCATATTTGCGTGAAAAATCCAATATCCTTTCCGCGATTTTTCATTTCTTTCGTGAAATCTTTGTCAACGAATTGCTTTTCTCCGCCAGATCCTGTAGAATGATAAAAACACTCGTTTTCGAGTTGAGGAGGAATTCTTATGCTGAAACCCGCACAGATTGCCGAAGTCAAGGCGCGCGGCTTCCTGATCAACCGCGGCACCGAAAACTTCTCGGGACGCGTCGTTCCGAAGGGCTCCGTCTTCACCGCGGAGGACCTGCGCACGCTCTCCGACCTCGCCGAAAAGTTCGGCAGCGGCA
>USBH01000208.1 GCA_900552925.1 uncultured Oscillospiraceae bacterium | reverse complement strand
GTTTACGCCTCCGTGCGCGGGGCGGACTGCATCGAATGCTTCCGCGTTCTGGAAAACGGCGGCCGTCTGGAGCCGGTGGGGCGGTTTTCGAGCGGCGGAAGGTGTCCGCGCAGCTTTGCGATCAGCCCCGACGGGCTGTACCTTGCGGCGGCGAATCAGGAATCGGGCAATGTGGCGGTCTTCCCGCGCAACGCGCAGACGGGCGCGCTCGAATCGCCGGCCGGCGTGCTGGCGCTGCCGCAGGCCGCCTGCGTCAAGTGGGCCGACCGACGAAAAAAACACAGAAACTCTGCGGAAGCGCCGCGGCCGATTGAAAAGCCGCGGCTTGATCCTGCGCAGCAAACGTAGGCGGGCGGAAAGCAAAAGGGAAAGCGGCGGGAGGGTTGCAAAATTCCGCGGGATACTGTAGAATAGGTAAAGATTGTTTAAGCGAGGGATCTCTCTTGATGCTCTACAACCAGCGCGTGGAGTTTGTGCTCCAGCAGCTACAGCTTCAGTCTACAGTTAAGGTCAGTGATCTCAGCCGGCAGCTGCAGGTTTCGGTCGACACCGTCCGCCGGGACCTGAAGGCCATGGAACAGCAGGGCCTCATCCGCTGCGTGCGCGGCGGCGCGTGCATGCCGGAGTCGAGGGTCTCCATGTCCGATTTCACCGGCCGCGAAATCATCCACAGCGACCTGAAGCGGGAGGCCGCCCGAAAGGCCCTCGCGTATATCCACGAAGGGGACGTGGTCGCGCTGAACTCCGGCACCACCAATACGGTTCTCGCGCAGGAGCTGCTTTCGCTCGGCAAGAAATTCACCGTGGTGACCAACAACTTTGCCGCGGCCAGCGTGCTGCTGCAGGCGCCCCAGATTCGTCTGGTGCTGGTGGGCGGCCAGCTGGACCCGCAGGAGCGCTCAACCTACGGCGCCCTCTGCGAGCAGGAATTTGCCAAGTTCCACCCGGATCTGGCGCTGCTTTCGATCAACGCGGTCAACTACCGGGACGGCTACACCGATTTCCGCATGGACGAGATCGGCGTAATCCAGCTGCTCGCCGCGCGCGCCCGGCAGGTGCTGGCGGTGATGGATTCCAGCAAGCTTGGAAAATGCTCGAAGCGGCAGGTCCTCACGCCCGAGCAGGTGGACTATCTGGTGATGGACAGCCGCGTGCTCCCCGAGGTGCGGGAAAAATACGAAAAGAAAGGCATCGCCATCGTGTGAATGCTGTTGAATCTGCAGGAAAGCCTCTGGTCTGTGTATGGGACCAGAGGCTTTCTTACGCTTTTTTTACAATGCTTTTACGGCTTTTCGCTTGTTGTTGCACGCATTTGCGGCGTATAATGCGATTGTAAACAGCAATAAGCAGCAAAAAGAAGCAAGTAAACGCAACGAGGTGTTTTGAAATGGATCAACAGCAGATCGAACTGGTGGTGTTTGACTGGGCCGGCACCACCGTGGACTACGGCTCCAACGCCCCGAGCGCGGTGTTCGACCGCGTGTTTTCCGCGTCGGGCATCCACCTGACCCGCGCGGAGATCAACGCCCCGATGGGCATGGAGAAGAAGGCGCACATCCGGCAGCTGCTCTCCTGCGCGTCCGGCAAAAAGCAGTGGGCGGAGAAGTACGGCCGTCCGTGGAACGAGGCGGACGTTGAACGGCTCTACGAGGAATTCGAAGCCACCCTTTCCAAAGTGGTAGAGGAATACAGCGCGCCGCTGCCCGGCGTGCCGGAGACCGTGGCGGCCCTGCGGGAGATGGGGCTCAAAATCGGCTCCACGACAGGGTACAACGCGCGCATCATGGAACAGGTGATCCCGAAGGACAGGGCGCTCGGCTATGCGGCCGACTGCGTCGTCACCCCCGACGTCACGGGAAAGGGCCGGCCCTCGCCGTTCATGCTCTACGAATGCATGCGGCAGATGAACGTCTACCCGCCGTGCCGCGTCGTCAAAGTGGGCGATACGGTGGTGGATATGGAAGAGGGAAAAAACGCCGGGGCCTATGCGATCGGCGTGCTTACGGGCTCCAACCTGCTCGGCCTGACGCAGGAGGAGTACGACGCGATGACCCGCTTGCGCTGAATCGGAAAAAGAAGGAGGCCGCCCTCTGCTACCTGCATGCCGGGGCGGATCTGGTGATCGATTCCATCCGGGAGCTGCCTGAGGCGATTGCGGTGCTGAACCGGCGCATGGCAAAGGGGGAAGCGCTGTGAATCGGTATTACAACCCGGTGCGCACCGTGGAGGGGGACGGCTGCCTGAGCCGGCTGCCCGAGGTGCTTGCGGAGATGGCGCTCCCCGAAAAGCGGGTGCTGGTGCTGGCCTGGAGCCGACAGGCTCTGGAGCATCCCGCGGTGGCCGCGCTGCTGGAAAAGGACAGCGGCTTTCAGGCAAAGGGCGTGGTGTTCACGGCGTCGAACCCGACGGTGGAGCAGCTGTTTCAGGTCTGGCAGGAGACGCAGGACTTCGCGCCGGAAGCGGTTGTCGCCATCGGCGGCGGCAGCGTGCTGGATGTCGGCAAATCCCTGTGCTGCCTCTACGGGCGGGATCTGAAAAGCGTTCAGGATGTGCGGGAGGCCGTCGCCGGCGGAAAGCTGCGGCCCGCCGCCCGCTGGATCGGCGTGCCCACCACGGCGGGCACCGGCAGCGAGGTCACCTGCTGGGCCACCATCTGGGATCCCGAGCAGGACTGCAAGCGCTCTCTGGAAAGCCATGAAAACTACGCGTATGCCGCGCTGGTAGACCCGGCGCTGGCCAAGGGCATGCCGGTCAGGCTGGCGGTGTCCTCCGCATTGGATGCGGCGGCGCACGCCGTGGAAAGCTACTGGGCCAACCACACGAACGCGGTGTCCCGCGGTCTGGCGCTCGAAGCGGTCGCCACGATCATGGGCGGCATCGACGGGCTGCTGGAAAATGCGCCGGCCGCCCACGAGGCCATGGCCCGCGGCAGTCTGCTGGCCGGCCTCGCCTTCAGCAACACGAAGACGACCGCCTGCCACTCGATCTCCTACCCGCTGACCATGCACTACGGCATCCCCCACGGCGCGTCCGTGGCCATGCTGCTGGCTCCGGTTCTGAAATTGAATGCGCCTGCGGTCCCCGGCATGGACCGGCTGCTTGAGGCCCTCGGCGTCCGGGACACTGCGGACCTGAAAGCGCGGGTCGACGGCCTGCTGAAGCGTTCGGGACAGCCCTCTGCTTTGAAAGACTGGGGCGTGCAGCCCGACGACCTGCCCCGTCTGGCCGCCTTGGGAATGACCCGGGGCCGGGCGGACAACAACCCTGTGGCGCTGGACGCGGAGACGATCCGCGAGCTGCTGCAATCCATCTACGTGTAACACCATCTGTCAGGAGGAAATCAAGATGCAATACCTGTCTCTTATACACATCTCCGAGCCCACGAGACTGCAGCTAATCTC
>USBH01000207.1 GCA_900552925.1 uncultured Oscillospiraceae bacterium | reverse complement strand
GAGATTAGCTGCAGTCTCGTGGGCTCGGAGATGTGTATAAGAGACAGGTCCTGCAGGCCGGAGAGCCGCTTGATGATGTCGAGCTCGGCCTTGCACGGGATGTCCTCGCTGATCGACTTCTTCGTCAGCACGCCGTTCGAAAGCTCCGAAACGTAAGCGGAGACGGCGGGCAGGATGTCGCGCTTGACCATGTCGCTGGCGGTGAGCGCCTCGATGTTGATCGTCTTCGAATAGGTCTCGAGGATGATGTCCTGACGGGACTGCATTTCGATTTCCGTGTAGATCTTGTGGTCGGCGAACAGCTTCAGGTTCTTCGCGTCCGTGTAGTGCGGCAGCGCGTCCACCGTGGTGGGCAGGTTCGTCAGGCCGCGCTTCTCGGCCTCGAGCTTCCACGCGTCCGCGTAGCCGTCGCCGTTGAAGATGATGCGCTTGTGCTCCTTGATGACGCGCTTGATAAGCGCGTTCAATGCGCCGTTGAAGTCCTCCTTGCCCTCGAGCTCGTCGGCAAACTGCTTGAGCTCTTCGGCGAGGATCGTGTTCAGCATGATGTTCGGACATGCGATGTTGAGCTGCGAGCCGAGGCTGCGGAACTCGAACTTGTTGCCGGTGAAGGCGAACGGCGAGGTGCGGTTGCGGTCCGTCGTGTCCTTCGGGAAGGTCGGGAGGACGTTGACGCCGATCTCCATGTTGACGCGGAGCGTGCCGCCGTAGACGGTGCCGGTCTCGATCGCGTCGAGGATCGCGGTCAGCTCGTCGCCGAGGAAGATGGAGATGATGGCCGGCGGCGCTTCGTTCGCGCCGAGGCGGTGGTCGTTGCCCGCGGAGGCGACGGAGATGCGCAGCAGATCCTGATACTCGTCGACGCCCTTGATGACCGCGGCGAGGAAGAGCAGGAACTGCGCGTTTTCCTGCGGCAGCTTGCCGGGCTCGAACAGGTTCTTGCCCGTGTCGGTGGAGATCGACCAGTTGTTGTGCTTGCCGGAGCCGTTGACGCCCGCGAACGGCTTCTCGTGCAGCAGGCAGACGAGGCCGTGGCGCTGCGCCACGTTCTTCATCACTTCCATGGTGAGCTGGTTGTGGTCGGTGGCGACGTTGGTCGTCGAGAAGATCGGCGCGAGCTCATGCTGTGCCGGCGCGACCTCGTTGTGCTTTGTCTTCGAGAGGATGCCGAGCTTCCAGAGCTCTTCGTCCAGCTCCTTCATGAACGCGGCGATGCGCGGCTTGATCGCGCCGAAATAGTGGTCCTCAAGCTCCTGGCCCTTCGGGGCGCGTGCGCCGAACAGCGTGCGGCCCGTGAAGATCAGGTCGGGGCGCTGGTCGTAGAGCTTCTTGTCCACAAGGAAGTACTCCTGCTCGGGGCCGACCGTCGTGTTGACGCGCTTGGTGGTGGTGTCGCCGAAGAGGCGGAGGATGCGCACGGCCTGCGTGCTGAGGGCCTCCATCGAGCGCAGGAGCGGCGTCTTCTTGTCGAGCACTTCGCCGCCGTAGGAGCAGAACGCCGTCGGAATGTACAGCGAATGGTCCTTGATGAACGCATAGGAGGTCGGGTCCCACGCCGTGTAGCCTCTCGCCTCGAAGGTGGCGCGCAGGCCGCCGGAGGGGAAGGAGGAGGCGTCCGGCTCGCCCTTGATGAGCTCCTTGCCGGAGAATTCCATGATGATCCGGCCGTCGGCGGTCGGAGAGATGAAGCTGTCGTGTTTTTCGGCGGTAATACCGGTCATCGGCTGGAACCAGTGCGTGTAGTGCGTCGCACCGTTTTCAACCGCCCAGTCCTTCATCGCGTTTGCAACTGCATTCGCAACAGTGATGTCGAGGTCCTTGCCGTTGTCGATCGTCTTGCGCAGGGATTTGTAAACGTCCTTCGGGAGACGTTCACGCATGACGCCGTCGTTGAAGACCATGCTGGAGAAGAGATCCGGCACGCTTTTGTGTGTTGTGCAGCTCATAAAACCACTCTTTCCTCATTCATAATTGTCTCCGGCCACACGGGAAACGTATGTACCGAAAAAGGCGCTGAGGATGGAATCTCCAACCACAGCGCCTTTGCTATGCTACGAGACGTATTGTAACGCTTCGAAGCCGATTTGTCAACACCCTTTTCCAAAAAAATTCATTTTGCAGGAATGCAACCAACAAAAATCATAACATATTTGATTGTACTGCGATTTGGCTGAAAAATAAGCTTGTAATGCAATGCGCATAAAATAAAAATTCAAAAATTCACAAAAAGGCCTTGACAGCCCACCCCGGTCCGGCTATAATAAGGGGCAGACAATGAAGTCTGGTTATATATGCTTTCTGCCTTTCAGGAACGGGCAGCGCTGTATAATCAGGCTTTTTTTCGTATTCAGAAACAGAAAGAGGGTCACCTTTCATGCTCAAAGAAGGCAGAAATCCGGCGGGTGAATTCAGGATCCCTGCGGGCTGCGCGGTTTCCTCCGTGTTTTCGAGAAGCGGCCGGCGGCTGGACGGCTCCGACATCATCCGCTCCATCGCGATCATGCACGACCGCTCCAACGGCCTGGGCGGCGGCTTTGCGGGCTACGGCATTTACCCCGAATACGCGGAGCAGTATGCGTTTCACGTTTTCTACGACAATGTCCGCGCGAAGGAGGAGTGCGAGAAATTCCTCAACGCGCATTTCGACGTCGTCAACCTTTCGAAGATCCCGACCCGCAAGATCCCGCAGATCACCGACGAGCCGCTGATCTGGCGGTATTTCGTCGCGCCGCTGCACACGAAGCTCGCGGAGAGCCAGCTCGACGAGGACGAGTTCGTCGTGCGCTGCGTCAACCGCGTGAACACCTTCATCGACGGCGCGTACATCTTCTCGAGCGGAAAGAACATGGGCGTGTTCAAGGCCGTCGGCTTCCCCGAGGACGTCGGCCGGTTTTACCGGCTCGAGGAATACGCGGGCTACTGCTGGACGGCCCACGGCCGCTACCCGACGAATACGCCGGGCTGGTGGGGCGGCGCGCATCCGTTCGCGCTGCTCGACCACTCGATCGTGCACAACGGCGAGATCTCCTCGTACGACGCGAACCGCCGTTTCATCGAGATGTACGGCTACACCTGCAATCTGCTGACCGATACCGAGGTCATTACCTATATCATTGATTATCTGGTCCGCCGGCAGGGGCTGACGCTCCGCGAGGCGGCGAACGTTATCGCGGCGCCGTTCTGGTCGACGATCGAATCCCGGCCGCCGGAGGAGCGCGCGCGGCTGACCTATTTGCGCAACGTGTTCGCCGGCCTGCTTGTGACCGGCCCGTTCTCGATCCTCGTCGGCTTCACCGGCGGGCTGATGGCGCTCAACGACCGTTTGAAGCTCCGCTCCATGGTCGTCGGAGAAAAGGGCGACATGGCCTATATCTGTCTCTTATACACATCTCCGAGCCCACGAGACTGCAGCTAATCTC
>USBH01000206.1 GCA_900552925.1 uncultured Oscillospiraceae bacterium | reverse complement strand
CTTCCGCCAGCTCGGAGACGCTCGGCTCGCTGCCCGTCTCACCGGCAATGCGTTCGGCCGTGCGCACCGCCTTCATCGAAAGCTCCTTTAAGCTGCGCGAGACCTTCACGGCGCCGCCGTCGCGGAACAGGCGGCGCATCTCGCCGAGGATCACCGGCACCGCATACGTGGAAAATTTGAAGCCGCGCGACGCGTCGAAATTGTCCGCCGCCTTGACAAGCCCCATGCAGCCGGCCTGAAACAGGTCGTCGTACTCGATGCCGCGCCCGAGAAAACGCGGCACAAGGGCGCGCACAAGCCCCACGTTCCGCTCGACGAAATCCTCTCTATTCTCCATCGTTCCGCAGCGCAAACTGCTTGGTGAGCGTGACCGTCGTGCCGCGGCCCGGCGCGGAGGAGACGCGCACGCGGTCGCAGAAGCTCTGCATCACCGCAAAGCCGAGGCCCGCGCGCTCCTCGCCGCCCGTCGTGTACAGCGGCTCCATCGCCTTTTCGATGTCCGGGATGCCGCAGCCGCGGTCGCGGATCTTCACGACGACGCGGTTGTCGGCCAGGATCTTCGCCGTTATGTATACGGTGCCGATCGTGTCGCGGTAGCCGTGCACGATCGCGTTCGTGACGGCCTCGCTGACCGCCGTTTTCAGGTCGTTGAGCTCCGTGACCAGCGGGTCCAGACTGAGCACAAAGGACGTGACCGCGCCGCGGGCAAACGCTTCGTTGACCGAGCGCGAGGGAAAGCTCAGCTCCATTTTGTTGACGATCTGTTTCATTTTACATCCTCCTCTGCCGGATCCTCCAGCGCGGCAAGGGACGCGATGCCGGAAAGCTCCGCCATGCGCCGCAGCTGGGGGGAAAGGCCCGTTACGGCCACGCGCCCGTTCCAGAGCGCCGCCATGCGCACGCGCCCCAGAATCAGCCCGATGCCCGAGGAGTCCATGAACGGCACCTCGGAAAAATCGAGCCGCAGAACCTTCGGCCTGACCTTTTTCGCCGTGCTGTCGATCTCCTCGCGCAGGCCGGCCGCCGCATGGTGGTCGAGATCGCCGCGCATCGCAGCCGTCATCACGCCGTTTTTCAATTCGATTCGCAGATTCATCTTGTCATCATTCCTTTTCTTTTGGGGCGGCGCCCGCAGCGTGCGGACTGTTTTCGCTTTCGGCGAATGTCCTGCCGCGCAGCGCCGGGCTGCCGCCCGGACCCGCCGCCTCTTAAAATCAAAAACTGAAAACAAAAAGGACGGGCCCCTGTAGAAAATTCTACAGGAACCCGTCCGCATTTTCTGCCGGAACGTGTCGGCAGGATTATTTTGTATAGTACGCGATCGCCGCATCGCGGATCTCGCTGGCGAGGAAGAAGGAGCCGCAGATCACGAGCACCTCGTCGCCCTCGACGCGCGAAAGCGCGAGCGCCTCCTCAATCGTCGAGGCCGCGGTGACGTCGGCGCAGAAGGCCCGCGCCTCCTCGGCAAGCGCTTCGGCTTCAAGCGCGCGCGGATTGTGCGGCGCCAGCGTGACGATTTTCGAAAACTGCGGCGCGACCCGCGCGAGGTAGCGCATGCTGTCCTTATCGGACATGATGCCCATCACGGCCGTGATCTTCCGGCCGCTGAGGTGCGTTGCAAGAACCTCATGCAGCGCGGCGGCGCAGCCGGGATTGTGCCCGCCGTCGAGGATGACGAGCGGCTTCTCGCTGAGCCGCTCCATGCGCGCGGCGATGTACGCCGTGGAAAAGCCCTTCTGCAGCGCGTCGTCGGAAATCCGTACGCCCCTCTCGCGCAGGATGTCGACCACGGTCAGCGCCGTTGCGGCGTTGTGCATCTGGTGCGCGCCGGTAAACGGCGTCATGAGCGCCAGGCCGTCCCAGGTGAATGCCGTCCCGTCCAGCGAGGTGCCGCGCACCTGCATGCGGCTCTCGTCGGCGATGTGGAGTTTTGCACCGCGCTCGGCGCAGATTGTGGAAATCTCCCGCACGACGCATTCGGGGTTGTCCGCATACAGCGCCACCGCGCCGCCCGGCTTGATGATGCCGGCCTTTTCAAACGCGATCTGCTCGAGCGTGTCGCCGAGCACCGCCGTGTGGTCGAGCGAAATGGAAGCGATGGCCGCCGCTTCCGGCACGCCGATCACATTCGTCGCGTCCATGCGGCCGCCGAGGCCCACCTCCAGCACGGCGAAATCGCAGCTCTGCCGCGCGAACCAGTCGAGCGCCATCGCCGTGATGAACTCGAATTCCGTCACGGTCTCGCCCGCGGCCTCCAGCCGTTCGGCGACCGACGCGACGCGCGCGACCTCGTCGATCACGTCGTCCTTCGAAATCATTTCCCCGTTGATGCGGAACCGCTCGCGGAAATCGAGCACATACGGCGAGGTGTACAGCCCCGTGCGGTAGCCCGCAGCGCGCAGGACGTTGGCGACCAGCGTGCAGGTCGTGCCCTTGCCGTTCGTGCCCGCCACATGGACGAACCGCGTGCGCTTTTCCGGATTGCCGAGCGCATCGCACAGCGCCCGGATCCGCTCGAGTCCCGGCTTGATGCCGAACAGCAGGCGGTCGTTGATCTTTTGCAGCGCTTCCTCATACGTCATCCTTTATTCCCCCTCGGCAAATTTAGATGTATGGAAGTCTGTGTAATAAGCACAGTTAGACCCCTTCAAAAAGGGGTCTAACCAGCACAATTATTTGTAATTTTCGAGCGTCTCGAGAATCAGGCGGATCTTCGCCGTGAGCTTCTCGCCGTTCGCCTTTACGCCGTCGATGACGTTCTGCGGCGCCTTCGAGGTGAACTTCTCGTTCGCGAGCTTCGCGTTGACGTTGTCGAGCTGCTTCTGCGCGTTCTGGAGCTCCTTCGTGAGGCGCGCGATCTCGGCGGCCTTGTCCACGAGGTCGTCCATCGGCAGCAGGGCCTTCGCGTCGTCCGTCACCGCCGTGACGGCGCCCTCGACCGCAAAGCTCGCGCCGATCTCGACCGCAGAGCCGTAGGCAAGGCGCGCGATGAACTCGCTGCCCTCCGCATACGGCGCGGGCTGGGCCGTTTCGATATAGATGTGCGCCTTCTTCGACGGCGGCACGTTCATCTCATTGCGGCGCACGCGAATCGCGCGGATCACCGCCATGACCTTCTCCATGTCGGCGGCCTCCGCCGGGAACGCGAGGTTCTCGTCGTACTCCGGCCACTTGGCGACGATCAGCGCCTCGCCTTCGTGCGGGAGCGTCTGCCAGATCTCCTCGGTGATGTACGGCATGAACGGGTGCAGGAGCTTGAGCGTATTGCTCATGACCCAGACGAGCACGCGGCGCGCGCTGTCGGCGCTTTCCGCGTCGCTGCCGTTCATGCGGATCTTCGCAAGCTCGATGTACCAGTCGCAGAAATCGTCCCTGTCTCTTATACACATCTGACGCTGCCGACGAATTAGACGGTGTAGAT
>USBH01000205.1 GCA_900552925.1 uncultured Oscillospiraceae bacterium | reverse complement strand
GGACAGGATCTGTGTGACGGCCATCGCCACATAGCCGACGGCGAGGATCTGCATCATGTGCACGCTCAGGCGGATCACGTCCGGCGTAGAAGTAAACATCTCGACCAGATAGCGGCCGAACAGCAGGATCATCGCCACGAGGATCACGGACACCACAAGGCCGATTTTCATGCCGTCCTTCGTGCCCTTCTCCACGCGGTCCAGCCGCTTCGCGCCGATATTCTGGCCGGTGAACGTCGTCATCGCCGTGCCGAAGGTAAAGTTCGGCATCATTGCAAAGCCGTCCACGCGCATGACAACGGTGGAAACCGCAATAATGGTTGTGCCGAAGCTGTTTGTCAGCGACTGCACGACGATCATCGCCATCGAAAAGATCGCCTGCGTCAGGCCGCTCGGCAGCCCGAGCCGGACAAGCTGGGACAGAAGTTCACGGCTCGGCCAGAGCGACCGCAGCCGCACATGCAGAATGTCGCGCATCAGGAGCAGACGGATCAGGCACAGCGCGCCGGAAACCGCCTGGGAAATGATCGTCGCCCACGCCGCGCCGGCAACGCCCATGCGGAACGACGCGACAAACCAGATGTCGAGCACCACGTTCAGCCCGCAGGCGATGATCAGGAACAGCAGCGGCATGACGGAATCGCCGAGGCCGCGCAGGATGCCGGACAGAATGTTGTAGAACGCGCTGCCGACAATGCCGAGCAGCAGGATGGCCAGATAGTCGCAGGCCATGTCGTAGATGTCCGCCGGCGTCTGCAGCAGAGACATCGACCAGCCGGTCACCAGTGGGCCGATGGCCGTGATGAACGCCGAGGAGACGACCGTCGCCGTGATGGCGGTCCCCACGGAATCCGAAAGGCGCTTTTTATCCTTCGCGCCGAAGTACTGCGAAACCATGATGCTCGCGCCGACCGAAACGCCCATGAACAGCACGAGCAACAGATTGAGAATCGGGCCGCTGGCGCCGATTGCGGCCAGCGCACCGTCGCCGACATACTGGCCGACCACGATGGAATCCACCGTGCTGTAGAGCTGCTGCGCGAGGTTGCCGATGAGAAGCGGAACCGAAAACCGAATCAGGTTGCCGGCCGGGTTCCCGCGCGTCATATCCTGCGCGCCGAAAAAAGCAGAGATTTTTCCTGCCATAAGTTGATACACCCTCCCCTTGTGTGTAAAAGAAACCTACAGCATTAAGTATAACAAAGCCGCAATTTTCCGTCAATAATTTTCGCGGTATTCGCTGAATATCGTCGTATTGACGGATTATTCTTATTTTCTTTGCACAATTTCCCCGGCAGCTCGATTTAAAGTGAACGCAAAAACGGCCCTGCACATTTTGCAGGACCGCTCCAAAAACTCAGGATTCTTTTTCCAGAATATAAGACTGCAATCTTGCGCCTCCGCCTTACAGCGAAAAGAGCTTTGCAAAGTTGTCGTACAGGATCCTGCGGTTTTCCGCTTCTCCGTAGCCGAGCGCAAAAAAACGTTCCAGCTCCTCTTTCGGCGACCACATCGGGAAATCCGTGCCGAAGAGCGTCTTGTCGATCCCGAAGTGCGCGATGCTGCGGCGCGCGTCCTCTGCGCTGACCGCAAAAAGCGAGCTGCTCGTATCGATGTAGACGTTCGTGCCGTGCAGCACGGCGCGCGCATCGGCCCACTCGCGGTAGCCGCCGAGGTGCGCGGCAATGCAGACGAATTCCGGCAGCTTTTCCAGCACGTTGGCGAGCCGGCGCGGCGAGGAGAAATCCGTGCGGTCGTCGCCGGTGTGGAACAGCACCACCATGCCGCGGCGCATGCACGCCTCGTACACCGGAAGCATCCTGTCGTCGTCGATGTTGAAGCACTGGAAATCGGGGTGCAGCTTGATGCCGCGCAGGCCGAGCGCCTGAATGCGGTCGAGCTCGCCTTCAATATCCGCAACGTCCTGATGCCACGCACCGAGACCGATGAAGGCCGGGTACTTGGCGCACTTTTCCGCGATGAAACGGTTGATCGACTCCACCTGCTCCACCTTGGTCGCGACCGAGCAGACGAGATAGCGGTCGATCCCGGCCGCCTTGCCCTCCTCGCTCAGGATGTGCGGGAGGCCGACCTCCTCCATCTCGATGTCGTAAAAACGGCCCACGTTCGCCGTCGCCTTCTCGGCGATCTTGCCCGGGTAGATGTGCGCATGCGCGTCGGCCACCCGGTACGTTACCCCATTATGTGTGACTGCCATCTTCTTTTTTCATCCTTTCCCTTTTTGAAAACACACAGCCGCAGAAATCCTGCCGGTACAGCCCGTACGCTCTGGAAAGCTCGATCGAGCGCTTGTAGCCCTCCTTTTTCTTAAAGTCTGCCGGCAGGTGCGCCACGCCGTACTGCGCGGCAAGCGCCTCGCCGATCTCGTTGAGCTTTGCGGCATTCTTCAGCGGGCTGATCGAGAGCGTCGTCGTGAAGTAGTCGAAGCCGTTCGCCTTCGCATAGCGGGCGGCCGCCTCGAGACGCAGGCGGTAGCAGACAAAGCAGCGCTCGCCGCCCTCGGGCACCTGCTCGAGGCCGCGCACGGCGTCCAGAAATTCCTTCGCGTCGTACGGCGCACACACCATCCGCACGCCCTGCGCCGCGGGCATTTCGCGGATCAGCCGCGCAAGCTCCGCCGCGCGCTTTTCGTACTCCGCTTCCGGCGCGATGTTCGGATTGTAAAACAGCACCGTCACGTCGAACGCCGCGGTCAGCCGTTCGAGCACAGCGCTTGAACACGGCGCACAGCAGGCATGCAGCAGCAGCGTCGGGCGCTTGTTCTCCCGGCGCAGCGCATCCATGATTTTATCCAGTTCTTTTGCGTAGTTTCTTACATTAGCCATGTGTATCATTTTAGCACAACGGCCTGCCGCCTGCAAGTGTGCTGCCCGGAAATTTCAAATTTCTTACATTTCTTCCGGCAGAATTGACAAGTCGCCCGTTTCCCGTTAAAATGATATGGGAAAGGCTGCGCTGAACGCTGCAGCCGGAGACAAATCCGGCGGTTTCCGCCGACGTCTGCACAGCCCGCGGCGCCCGGCCCGCTCCAGCGGCCGGAAAGCACTGCCGAACCGGCAACCTATTGAAAAGAGATCGTGCATATGAATTTTGATTTTTCCATTTTAATTTCAAATCCTCTGATCAACGTCGGCGTTGTGTCCTGGATGGTTGCACAGCTGCTGAAGACGATCATTCACCTGTTCACAAAGGGTGAATTCAAGCGGGAGCGTCTGGCCGGGGCCGGAGGCATGCCGAGCTCGCACTCCGCAGTGACCTGCTCGGTGCTGCTGCTCTCCTACCTGCTCTACGGCTTCGACTCCCCGATCTTCGCGATGGCCTTCATCCTGGCGCTGATCGTCATGTACGACGCGACCGGCGTGCGCCTGTCTCTTATACACATCTCCGAGCCCACGAGACTGCAGCTAATCT
>USBH01000204.1 GCA_900552925.1 uncultured Oscillospiraceae bacterium | reverse complement strand
CGGCGACCACCGAGATCTACACCGTCTAATTCGTCGGCAGCGTCAGATGTGTATATGAGACAGCGTTTATGTAGTGGCACGCTTCCGGCGCCTGTTTGAGGAGCAGCCGCGCGAAGCAGAGCTGAATTCTTTGCAGAAGCCTTGTGATTTGATGCATGAAGATCCTCTCTTTCCTCTGGGGAAGCGCCGGGCTTCCCGAAATTTACGGCGCCGAGCGAAGCGCCGACCAGCGCGTTGAAGCTGCCGGCGGAGAGCGGGTGGTCCGATACGGCGACCCAGCAGTCGACGGGCTTGCCGCCGAGCGCGGCGCGTTCGGGGCGGAAGGCGGGCAGCAGGCCGTCGGCGCCGAGCGACGTGTAGGGGATCAGCCGCAGCCCTTCGGGGTGCGGCGCGGCCGGGTCGCCGAAGCCGGGCGGCAGCAGCGCGGAGACCGCCGCGCGCTCCGCGACGATGACCGGCAGGCCCGAAAACGGCTCGCGCAGCGTCAGGCCGGTGTCGACCTTCGCCGAAAGCACGGCCTGTTTTCCACCAAACTCGACCGTGACGGTTGAAAAAAGCACGTCCGGCTCCCGCTTCTGGAAAAGCCGGTCGAACAGGTACAGCACGCCGTAGGCGGCGCAGGTCAGGACGATCAGAAGCGGCGCGGAGATGTCGAAGTACACGGCGCCGTTGGCGAGCAGAATGCCGTGAAACGGCAGCAGGCTCAGAAGCCCCGACAGCGCCGCGCCGAAAAGCAGCAGCAGGAAAGCCGCCTTTAAAAGCGTCGCCGGCGGCTTCGGCGCGAAGGCCGCGGCCGCAAGCAGCAGCGCCTGCAAAAGGCCGAGCAGCAGAAGCGGAAAGCCGCGGATGTGCGGCAGCAGCGCGGAGAGCCCAAAGAGCCCGCCGAGCGCCGCGGCGAGCAGCCAGCGCCCGGTTTTGAGCGGCAGCCGCAGGAAGCGCCGCACGGCGGAAAGCAGCAGCGCGTCGACGTACAGGTTCACGATGAACAGAATGTCCGCATAGACGGTCACATCCCCGCCTCCCTTCGCATACAGTATACGGGTGGGACAAATTTCCATTGTGTCGTTTTGTGGCATGCAAAAAAATTTTGCATAGGGGCTTGACATTTCGTTGGTTTTGCAATAAAATACAGACAAGTTCATAAAGTAAACCTATGAAGCGGAGATCAAGTCGGGTGTTGAGCGCCCACAGAGAGCAGGCGGTGGTGAGAGTCCTGCGGAAATGCTGACCGATAAATGGACCGCTGAGGGCAAGGCGAAAGGCGACGAGTAGCTGCGACGCGTGCCGGCGTTACTGGCAGAAAATGTGTTGGCATTTTTGATAGAGCGGGCGCTCCGGCGTCAAGTAAGGTGGTACCGCAGAAAGTTTTCTGTCCTTATATGTGTTTCGTGCACATATAAGGACTTTTTCATTTTCCGCAGCCTGATCCTCGCGGCCGTCCTGCTCGCGGCCGGCGCGGTGCTCAAGTTCTTTGCGGGCTCGGTCATCAACATCGGCGGCATGAAGCCGAACTTCATCATCGCGATGTACTGCCTCGCGATTCTGCTCATCCGGCCGAGCCTGCCGCGCGCGGCGGTCATCGGCGTGCTGGCCGGCGCGGTGTGCCAGTTTTTCCCGGGCACGCCGTACATCAACTTCCTTTCGGAGATCCTCGGCGCCGTCGTGATGGCGCTCCTGATCCGCATCCCGATGCAGCGCAACATCTCGTCGGTCGTCTCCACGTTCCTCGCAACGCTCGTTTCGGGCGGCGTGTACACGGTGAGCCTGTTCGCGTTCACCGGCGCAGCGGTCGAAACGCTCGCGGCGTACGTGCCGATCGTCCTGTGCACGGCGCTGATCAACTGCGTGATCGTCGGCGTGCTGTACGTGCCGGCGCGCGCGGCGCTCAGGGCGTGAGCCAAGGGGGCGGCGGTATGATTGAGATTCGCGGGCTTTCGTTCCGCTACGCGGGGGAAAGCCGGGACGCGCTGCACAACATCGACATGACGGTCGAGGACGGCGACTTCATCGGCGTGACCGGGCCGAGCGGCGCCGGCAAGACGACGCTGACCCAGGCGCTGAGCGGCCTTGTGCCGCACCGCCGGGCGGGCGACTTCTTCGGCAGCGTCGCGGTGAACGGCGTCGACACCGTGGACAGCAGCCTGACCGCGCTCGCGCTGCATGTGGGCAGCGTGTTCCAGGACATCGACAGCCAGATGGTCGCGGGCCAGGTCGAGGACGAGATCCTCTTCGGTCTCGAAAACTTCGGCGTCGACCGGGCGGAGATCCCGCGCCGCATCGACGAAGCGCTCGACGACGTCGGCATCGCGCCGCTGCGGCACCGGGCGATCGATTCGCTTTCCGGCGGGCAGAAGCAGAAGGTCGCGATCGCCGCGATCCTCGCGCTCCGGCCGAAGATCCTCGTGCTCGACGAGCCGACCGGCGAGCTGGACCCCGCCACGTCCGAGCAGATTTTCCGATTGCTGCGGCGGATGAACGAAGCGCACGGCATGACGGTCATCGTCGTCGAGCAGAAGATCATGCTGCTTTCGGCGTACGCGAAAAAGCTCGCGGTGCTGAACGACGGGCAGCTCGAGCTGTTCGGCCCGGTGCGCGAGGTGCTGCGGCACAGCGCGCGGCTCGAAGCCATCGGCGTGCACTGTCCGCGCGTCGTGACGCTTTCGAACCGCCTCGCCGACCTGACCGGCGGCGCGCTTGCGGCCGACCTCGACGAAGCCGAAATACTTGTCCGGGAGGTGCTGGCATGATCCGGTTTGAAAACGTTTCGCTGTCTTACGGCGGGGCCGCCGCGGTGCGGAATCTGAATTTCACGGTCGGGCGCGGGGAATTCGTCGCGCTGATCGGCGCGAACGGCGCCGGGAAGACGACGGTCTCGAAGCTCATGAACGGCCTTCTGAAGCCGACGGCGGGCCGGGTGCTCGTGGACGGTGTGCCGACCACGTCGCTGCGCACGAGTGCGCTCGCGAAGAAGATCGGCTTTCTGTTCCAGAATCCGGACCGCCAGCTCTGCAAGCCGACCATCCGGGAGGAAATCCGGTTCGGCCTTGCGCTGACCGGCGCAAAAGACGCGGTGCAGCGCACTGAAGCGGTGCTCGAAGCGTTCGGGCTGGACGGGGACCGCGACCCGTTTTCGGCGAGCCGCGGCGAGCGGCAGCGCATCGCGCTCGCGTCGCTGATCGCGGTCGAGCCCGAGGTGCTGATCCTCGACGAGCCGACGACCGGCCTCGACTACCGCGAATGCATGGCGATGATGGCGCGCGTCCGGTCGCTCAACGCGGCGGGCACGACGGTCGTCATGGTCTGCCACGACATGGAGCTCGTGCTCGACTTTGCGCATCGCGTGCTCGTCCTGTGCGGCGGCGCGCTGCTGCTCGACGGCGAAACGCGCGCGGTGTTTCGGAATGCTGTCTCTTATACACATCTCCGAGCCCACG
>USBH01000203.1 GCA_900552925.1 uncultured Oscillospiraceae bacterium | reverse complement strand
GGCGCGCACGGCGTCGGGCAGGACGACCGGGCTGCCGCAGACGTCGCATTTCGTCGCGCCTTCCGGCAGCGTGGAACCGCAGTATATGCAAAACATAGGCTGACCTCCTTCTGGGTTGATTGCTTTAAGAATACAATATTCCGCAGAATCTGTCAAATTCTTTCCCTGAAAAATGCAGGCGCGCCGCAGAAAAACGCATCTGCGGCGCGCTTATTTTCAGAAATTTTTCCAAAGACCGCGGTCAGTCGGCGATTTTCGCCTCCCAGAGGCGTTTCTGCTCCGGCGAAACGGTCTTGAGCGCGGCGAGCGCATACGGCTTGCCGAGCGCCTCCCATTTCGTCTTGCCGATGTCGTGGTAGGCCATGATCTCGGCGCTTTGGATGCAGGCATACTGCGCCTTGAGCGCGCGGATCGCCGCGAAGTGCGCGTCCGTGTCGTTTACGCCCGGGATGATCGGGCAGCGCAGCGCGACGTTTGCGCCGGCCGCGTCCAGCGCCCGCAGCGTTTCGAGCACCGGCTCGAGCGGCGCGCCGGTCCAGCGCAGGTGTTCGTCCGGGTCCGTGTGCTTGCAGTCGAACAAAAACAGGTCGACGAGCGGGAGCAGCTTTTGCAGCCGCGCGGGCGGGATCAGGCCGTTCGTCTCGAGCGCCGTGTGGATGGTGCGGCTGCGGCACCCCTCCAGAAGCTCCACGAGCAGGTCGAAGTGCAGCGAGGCCTCGCCGCCGGAGAACGTCACGCCGCCGCCCGAGGACTTGTAGTATTTCGCGTCCTTTTCGATCGTGCGCAGGACCTCCGCCGCGTCCATCTCCCGGCCGGAAAGCTCCAGCGCGCCGTTCGGGCAGAGCTCCGCGCAGGCGCCGCAGGCGGTGCATTTCGCGCGGTCGAAGGCGTGCGCGCCGTTTTCGAAGGTGTGCGCGCCGTTCGGGCAGACCGCGCAGGCGCCGCAGGAGACGCACTTCTCGGCGCGGTACAGCAGCTCCGGCGCGGCGGAGAAGCTCTCGGGGTTGTGGCACCACGCGCAGTGCATGTTGCAGCCCTTGAAAAACACCGTGGTGCGGATGCCCGGCCCGTCGTATACGCAGAAGCGCTGAATGTCAAAAATCAAGCTTTTCATTGTGGTTCCTCTTGGTATGTGGAATTGCGCCGGCCGCGCATGGGATCAGGCGCCGTAGGTCGTGCGCTCGATGATCTCGCGCTGGACGACCGGGTTCAGCGTGACGAAGCGCGCGCTGAAGCCGCCGATGCGCACGAGCAGGTTCTGGTAATTCTCCGGGTGCGCCATCGCGTTTTCGAGGTCGTCGCGCCCGACGACGCAGAGGTTCGTCTGCACGCCGCCGTTTTCGTAGAACGCCTTGAGCACGGCGCCGACCTTATCCATCGAGCCGGCGAAGAGCTCCTTCGTGAAGCGGACGTTGTTGATGACGCCGACGTGCTTCGAATTGTCGAACTTCGACATCGAGTTGAGCAAGGCGGTGATGCCGTTCTTATCCGCGCCGATCGAAGCACCGTTTCCGTTCGCCATCGCGCTGCCGCGCTTTCTGCCGCAGGCGGAGGCCTCGCACAGGCTGCCCCACTCCGCGCTCATCGAGTTGTTGACGCTGACGATGTTGTAGTGGTCGAGCCCGGCGGCCTTGCCCGCGGCGATCGTCATGTCGGCAAGGTCCGCGAACAGGCGCGTCGCCATCGCGTCGGCCGCATCGTCGTCGTTGCCGTATTTGGGCGCGTCTAAGCAGAGCCTGCGCTCCGCGTCGTAGCCCTCGAAGTCGCAGTCGAGGATGTGGACGAGCTCCTCCAGCGTGAAGCGCTTCTGGTCGTAGACGAGCGTCTTGATCGCCGTCAGGCTGTCGGCGCAGCTGATGATGCCGAACATCTCGCTCGAGGCGTTCAGGTAGCGCACGCCGCCCTCAAAGACCGGCTTGCCGCGCGCGATGCAGTCGTCGAGCAGCAGGCTCAGGTGCAGGTACGGCGCGTTTTCGCCGGCGACCGCGTAGTTCAGGTACTTGTGCACGGCGAAGCTGTCGATGATCGGCTTGAGCTGCGCGAGCACCGCGTCGTACAGCTTCTCGAAGGTATCGAATTCGGAGAGCGCGCCGGTCTCCACGCCGCAGCGGACGTTCTGGAACTTGTCGACGCCGTTGTGCAGCGCGATCTCGAGCGCCTTGAGCGCGTTGATGCCGTTGTTCGGCGTGCCGACGCTGCGGCCGACGAGCACGTATTCGCCGCAGCCGAACGGCACGTACTGCTCGGCCTCCTCGCGGGAAACGCCGTAGACCTTCTGCACCGCGGGGATGTTCGTTTCGTCGGAATAGATGATCGGGAACGTCGTGCCCTCGGCGTTGACCTCCATCGCCTTGCGGAAGACCTCCTCGCTCATGCCGCTGTAGTAGCGCAGCGTGAGCTGCGGCACGACCTCGCGGAAGCGGCGGGAGGCCTCCATGATGACCATGGCGAGGCGGTCCGCCGCTTCGGGACGGCGGCGGCCGAGGCCGCCGATGATCACGCGGCAGTCGTGGATCTTGTTGATCTCCTTGAAGTGCTTGTAGAGCGCGAGCACGATCTGGACGCCGTCCTCCTCGGTGATGCGTCCGGCGTCGACGTCGGCGGCGTAGAGCCCGCCGAGGTAGTCGTCCATGCGGCCGTAGTTCATCAGGTCGGAGCTGACCGAGTAAATCCACATCAGCTGTACGCCCTCGAGAAACGTCTTCGGCGGGTTGTGCTGGATCGCGAGGAGCGCGTCGGCCAGCGCGGCGAAGCGTCTGCGCGCCGTCTCGCTCTGCGCGGTTTCGCTGAACGCAAGCGCCTGCTCGCGGTAGCGCGCGCACGCGCCGCGCAGGCTTTCGATCCACATCTTGAGCGCGGTGTAGAACGAGGACGCGCCGTTCTTCTCGGCCGCCGCGTCGATCTCGCGGTCGAGGCCGTCGAAGCCGAGCGTCATCAGCTTTTCAAAGTCGAGGTTCGTGCCGGCGACGCGGCAGTCGCAGTTGCCGGCGCCCGCGCCCTGGTAGCCCTTCGGCGGCACGTAGCCGTAGCGCTTCGCAAACGCGAGGTCGAGCTTGCGCGCGGTGGTCTCCTCGTGCCAGAACATGTGCACGGTCGAAAGCTCCGCCTTTTCCTCTTCGGTCAGCTCGTTTTCGCATTCGCGCCTGGCGAGCAGGAAATCGAACTCGTCGAAGTAGTACGTGTAGCAGCAGCCGATCTGCGCCGAGTAGCCGCCCACCTGCGAGGTGAAGCCGGCGAAGTCGTGCTCGTAGCGGCCGGCGATGCCGTCGTTTTCATCCATCGGCACGAGGATGTGCCGCAGCTGGAAGTCGAGGCATTTGGCCTCGCGGATGTAGATGTCGTCGCTGTTCGCCTTGTAGATGCGCGTGAATTCGATCGCATTGCGCAGCTTCTGCAGATTGCTTTTAAACATAAAAATCACCATTCCTCATTTTTTGTGCCGGTCGGCGAAGCCGATTGCCGCTTTGCCCGTCGCGGCAAAGGC
>USBH01000202.1 GCA_900552925.1 uncultured Oscillospiraceae bacterium | reverse complement strand
CGGACCTTCCGCTCGACCTGCACGCGCCGATGGTCACGCTGATTCTGCAGATGAGCGTGGCGGGCGAGCACGTCGCCGACCGCGACTATGACAGCCAGCTCGACGACCGCCTGCTGGCGTCGCGGCATTACCTCGCGTTTCACAAGGCGGCCGCGCAGATCTTCGAGGGGAAATTCGTGATGTCCTGCGTCGGCAAGGGGTATATCCTGCACGCGAACGTCTCGCCGGAATTTCTGATCCGGCAGACGGCCGAGGTCAAGCTGCAGCCGCTGCTCACGACGCTCGACACCATGCAGGCGGACGTCGTCGTGGGCATCAGCAATCTGTGCGCCGATCTCAAATACCTGCACGACGCCTACGATGAAGCCCGCGCCGCCATACGCGCCGCGTTTCTGCTTGGCTACGGCCGGATCATCTTCTACCGCGATTTGAGCCGCAAGCCGTTCGTCCCCGCGCAGGACCTGCAGCGCGAGCTGTACGACAGCATCCTTGCGAACGACTTCACAAAGGCGACGAGCTTTCTGAATAACTACATCGACGACCTTGCGGCCTGCCGCGAGCAGGACATCCCGCAGATCAAGGAGGCGCTCGCCTCGATCGCGTACTGGCTCAGCCAGCAGGCCGGCAAGCAGAACAGCGAAAGCGGGCAGAACATCTCGGAGTTCATCCGCTTCGCGCCGGACATCGACACCGTGCGCCACTACCTGCTCCTGCTGCTCCAGCGCCACATCGACAACATCTCGAATCTGGACAACAAGAGCCGCATCGTCCTCGAGGTGGAGCAGTACATCACGCAGAATTACGACAAGGAGCTTTCGATCCGCGACATTGCCCAGCGCGTATTCGTCACGCCCAACTACCTCTGCTACCTTTACAAAAAGAACACCGGCCGCACGCTGAACCAGTTCATTCTCGACACCAAGATGAAAAAGGCCCGCAGGCTCGTCTGCGAAACGAACATGAAGTTCGGCGAGATCGCCGACGCGCTCGGCTATGCAAACCAAAACTACTTTACACGCCTGTTCACCAAGTATTTCGGGGAAAGCCCGCGCGCTTACCGGAATAAGTACGGAAGCCTTTCGCTTCCCGCGCCGGAAGAGGAATGATTATGTCGCCGATTTCGTATTTAACGCTCCGCTACAAAAACTGCTCGATGCGTGTAAAGCTCTTCGCCTCCTTTTTTCTGCTGATCTTCATCCCGATCATCGTGCTCACCGTCTTCGCCGCCTACCGGAGCACGGCGATCATCCAGGAGCAGTCGATGGAGATCGCGCGGCTCTACCTGCAGCAGACCGAAAACGAGATGGAATCGGAGCTGTACAAAATCGCCACGGTCTCCTCCTCCGTCGCGCAGACCGCCAAGGTGCACGAGGTTCTGGAAAAACAGAACACCGGCATCAGCTTCAGCGAGGAATACGACGACATGAACGAGCTGTACAAGACGATCGAATCGACGCGGGCGCTGCAGAACCTGTACCAGATCCGCCTTTTCATCAGCGATTCCTTCACGCACAGCCGCAGCAATTACATCACCTATCCGCTGAGCAGCGTCTCCGACACGGACTGGTACCACCAGCTCGTCGAGCAGTACCAGACGCAGGCGCTCCTGCCGCCGAGCATCTTCCAGCCGCCGCTTTCGGAACCGCAGGAAGTGCTTTCCGTCGTCACGCTGATCCGCAGTCGCAAGAACATCACACGCATTCTCGGCGTCGTCAGCGTCGACGTGCTGAAAAGCGATCTGATCGACATCCTGCAGCGCAACAACTACGCCGAGCAGAGCGCGGCCTACCTCGTCGACGAAAACCTGAACATCGTCTGCGGCGCCAACTCTACATTTCCGGTTTCCGAAGCGGATCTTGCAGCACAGCTGCAGCAGATGCGCGATACATTCGGCGCCTCCTCCGGCGTCTCCACGGCCGGCAACGCCGTGTACGGCCTTTCCGCCCCCATCTTCGACGGCTGGCGGATCTTCACCGTCGCCTCGATGGGCAACCTCCTTTCCCCGGTCTTGGATCTCCGGGATCAGATGATTTTGCTCACGGTCATCATCAGCATCATCGCCTTCTGCCTTTCGTATCTGTACGCCCGCTACAGCACGCGGCGGATCAAAACGCTGGCGGAGCAGGTGCGGCGCGTGGAGAACGGCGACCTCAGCGTCAGCTGCATCGTGGACAGCGAGGACGAGATCGGCGAGCTGCAGAACAGCTTCAACTTCATGGTCCGCCGGATCAGCCTGCTCGTCGACGAGCGCTACAATCTCGGCAAGAACCTCAAGGACATGGAGCTGCGCGCCCTGCAGGCGCAGATCAACCCGCATTTCCTCTACAATACGCTGGACATGATCGCCTGGAAAGCCATGGCGAGCGGCAACCAGGAAACCGTGGACATCGTCGTGAAGCTCGCGCGCTTCTACCGGCTCAGCCTGAGCAACGGCAGCGACTTTCTGCCGCTCAGCGACGAGGTGGAACACGTACGCCTCTTCGTGGAGTTGACAAACCTCTGCCGCAGCCGCAACGTGCAGCTCATCACCGAGGTCGCGCCGAGTATCGCCGACTACCCGATCATGAAGCTGATTTTGCAGCCGATCGTCGAAAACAGCCTGTTCCACGGGCTGTACGAGCTCAGCGATCGCGTGGGCGTCATCCGGCTGACCGCCGAGCAGATCGGCAGTTATGTGCAGATTCAGATCGCAGACAACGGCGTCGGCATCGAAAAGAGCAAGCTGGCGGAGCTTCTCGCGAAGAAGGAAAGGCCCGTCGTCAACACAAAGCGCGGCGGCTACGGCATCAGGAATATTCTCGAGCGGCTGCGCATCTACTATGACGACCGTTTCACGTTCCAGATTGAATCGGCCATCCTCACGGGCACGACGGTCACGATCCGCATCCCCTATTCCCGGAACGATTCGCCGCAGATCCACGCCGAGCGCACGATGAATCCGCCCGAATAAAAATTGATGCGATTTATCGATTTCGTACAAAATATTACGCACTCGATTCATACCTCTTGTTTTTTTCATCGGCCTTCGCTATCTTTAAGGCAGAAACAGGCGTATCTGTTCAATCCGATTGAGAAAAGAGGTTCCAGTATGTATACGCTCAAATCCCGCTCTATCCCGCTCGACACCTCGTACGACGTGATCGTGGTCGGCGGCGGCCCTGCCGGTATGGAGGCAGCGCGGCATGCGGCGGTGCGCGGGCACGAAGTTACCATTTTTGAACGGAAAGGCGAATTGGGCGGCGCTATTCTGGGAGACTGCCTGGTGCAGGGAAAAGAAAAAATGAAATGGTATGCCGACTGGATTCGGAATCAGCTTCGCAAGCTTGACAATGTAAAAGTAGTGCTGAACCATACGCCGTCTGTTGAAGAACTCAAAAAATTCGATATCGTGGCGAATGCGACGGGTGCGTCTTCCTATGTTCCTCCTGTATTTGGTAATGCAGAAGCGGTCGTGCCATTTGAAGAAGTACTGGCCCTGTCTCTTATACACATCTCCGAGCCCACGAGACTGC
>USBH01000201.1 GCA_900552925.1 uncultured Oscillospiraceae bacterium | reverse complement strand
CGTGATGCCCGCGCCGACGAGCACGCCGAGAAAGCGGTTGGCGGTCAGCTTTTCGAGGATGCGCTTCATGCGGTTGCCCGCTGCAGCCTCGAGGCCGGCGCTCATCATCTGCATGCCGTAGAGGAAGAGCGCGAGACCGCCGAGCAGTCCGAGTACGTCTGAAATTTGCATTTCCATCACCATTTCCTTGTTTTCCGGTTTTTCGGCGTGCCGCGTCGAAAACGAAACGCTGTCCGGGAAAAGCGCTGCGGACTCCGCTCCCCGTTTTTTTGGCTCAAAAAAGAACGGCCCGGCCCGATCTCGACCGTGGAGATCAGGCTGCGCCGTTTTATTTCACTGCACAGACGAAGGTTGCCGCAGAAACGCCCATAATCGTGTTTTCCTTTACAAGACTCGCCGTTTTTAACTTTTATTTTACTTCCTTTTTACTCAATTATAAAAAATCGGCGCGGCCCTGTCAATTCATTCTCAAAACTTTACTTAAATTTTACATTGCCGGGCGGGACGCACCGTGGTAAACGAAGGGCGGCGCGCCGGAAATAAGCGCGCGAAAAGGAAATAGGGAAAGAAAAAACGCCCGGCGCTTCCGTTCTGGAAGGGCCGGGCGTTTCTTGCGGTTCAGGTCACAGGCCGAGCACGTCGCGGATGTAGATGCGGGAGACTTCGGCCGAGTGGAAGTTGCAGACCTCCGGGCGGTCGAGCTCCACGCAGAGCACGCCGTCGTAGCCGACCTCCTCGAGCGCCGCCTTGACGGCCGGGAAATCGACCGTGCCGTGGCCGAGCGCGCGGAACGTGCCCATCTTGGCGGGGCCGACGGCGCTTTTCAGCGCGTAGGTGTCCACGTCCTTGAGGTGCATGAAGCCGAGGCGGTCGCCATACTGGCGGATCAGCGCGGCGGGGTCCATGCCGGCGAGCGTCGTGTGCGCGGTGTCGATGCACAGGGAGACGACCTCGGGGTTCGTGTGCGCCGCAAAGTAATCGATGTCGCTCTGCGAGAACACGCAGGTGCCGTAGTGCGGGTGGAAGCAGACGGTCACGCCGCGCTCCTTGGCGTAGGCGCCGAGCTCGTTGACGATCGCGCACATCTTGTCGATCATCTCCGGGTTTGTCGGGCGCTCGCTCGGGCCGTCGTCGCCGAAGCCGCCGTTCTGGCAGTTGTACCACTTGCCGCCGACCGCCGCGAGGAAGTCGACCTGCTCCTTCGCGATGCGCAGCGATTCCTCCACGTCGAAGGTGAAGTGGCCGTAGAGGTTGACGAGCTCGACGCCGCAGTCCTTCTGGAGCTGTACGAGCGCCTCGGGGTTATCCTTGTAGTAGTCGCGAATGAACGCGAAGTTTTCCACATAGTCGTAGCCGAGGAATTTGCATTCCCTGAACGACTGCGCGAGCTGCTCCTTCGCGACCTCCGGGTCGGCGCTTTTGATCCAGGTCCATCCGGTGTAGCATACTTTCATCATGGTGATTCTTCCTTTCTTCAATCCGTTTGGGTTTGTTCTGCAGATTTGCGCGGTTTATCGCTCCGGCGCGGCGCTCAGTCGTCGAGCACGCCGTGGAGCGGGTTGTTCTGCATCGGGGCCGAGCGCTCGTAATGGGTCTTGAGCGGCACGAGCGCCCCGCTCTGCGAGGATTTCGTGAAGCTCGTCAGGATCTCGAGCACATGGTGCTGCTGGCGGTAGTTCGCGCGGAAAGCGCGGCCGGTGCGCAGCGCCTTGCACATGTCGGCGAGGCCGAGCGCGCGGGAGTTTTCGGCGTAGTCGTACATCAGCGGGATCTCCTTGTAGCCCTCGTAGATGTTCGGCACGGTCTTGCGCTGGAGCGCCGGGTCGGTCTTCGGGGCCGCGGCCTGGTCCTCCGGGCGCAGCAGCAGCACCGGGCCGCCGAAGGTGTTCGGGTCGGGCACGGCGATCGTGCCGCGCGTGCCGTACACCTCAAAGCGCGCCTGCGCCTGCGGGCTGTAAAAAACGTCGAAGGTCGTCAGGATCTGCGCGACGGCGCCGTTTGAAAACAGGATGTTGCCGCACAGGTGGGTGTCGACGTCCACGTCGATCGTCTCGCCGGCGTGCGGGTCCGAGGTGATGATGCGCTCGGAGAAGGACTTCTTCGTCATGCCCATGACGGCCTTCGCCTCGCCGAGCAGCTGCACGAGCGCCGTCACGTAGTACGGGCCCATGTCCATCATCGGGCCGCCGCCGCGCTTGTAGTAGAATTCCGGGTCGGGGTGCCACGTCTCGTGGCCGTGGCAGACCATCGCGCAGGTCGCGCCGATCACGTCGCCGATCATGCCGCTGTCGATGATCCGCCGCGCGGTCTGGATGCCGGCGCCGAGGAACGTATCCGGCGCGCCGCCGAGCAGCAGGCCCTTTTCCTCGGCGAGCGAGACGAGCGCGTCCGCCTCCTCCATATCGACGGCGAGCGGCTTTTCGGAATAGACGTGCTTGCCGTGGAGCAGCGCCTGCTTCGTCACCTCAAAGTGCTCGTAGGGCCGCGTCAGGTTCAGAACGACCTCGACCTCGGGGTCGCGGAACGCCTCATACATATCCTTGTAGATTTTCGGGATCACGGCCTTCGCGCCGTTTTCCACCATCTCGCGCACCTTCCGCACGCCGGTCTCGGCGCGCTCGGGGATCAGGTCGCACACGCCGATGAGCTCGACCTCCCGGAAGGTCTCCGTCAGGTTCTGCAAATAGATGCCGCTGATCGCGCCGACGCCGATCATGGCAACTCGAACGGGCTTTGTCATTTCAACACTTTCCTTTCCTCCGCTGGGATTTACTTGCATTATAGCATTGCCTGTGGTAAAATACATGCCAAAAGACGGCTTTTTTGTGCCATTTATTGCGATTGTGCGGGAAAGGGGGAAATGCGGCATGAATGCCTTTTTTGAGACGCGCGACGACGCGCTGACCTGCGTGGTTTCCGAGGGGCTGACCTTTCCGATGCACCTGCACCCGCAGCTCGAGCTGTTCTTCGTCCTCTCGGGCGAGACGAGCGTCACGGTGCGGCGCGAGACGCGGACGCTCGGGCCGGGCAGCCTCGCCGTGATCTTCCCGAACCAGATCCACAGCTACACGGCCTGCTCGAAGGAAACCCGCGCCGCGCTCGTCGTCTGCGACCTCGCCCTGACGGGCGGCTTCTCCGACACGCTGCTGCTCTGGCACCCGGCGAACCCGTTCCTGCCGCCGGAGGCGCTGCACCCGAACGTCGCGTTCGCCGTCGGCGAGCTGACCGCCGAGCGGCACGGCGGCGGGGACCGGGCGGTCTGCTCCGCGCTGGTGCAGCTCGCGCTGGCCCGCGTGCTGCCGCAGCTCTCGCTGCACCGCAACCGCGCCTCGGACTACAGCGAGCTGACCTACCAGATCGCGCAGTACGTCTCCGCGCATTTCCGCGAGCCGCTGACGCTCGACGCGCTGGCCCGCGCGCTCGGCGTCAGCCGGTTCCACCTCTCCCACGTGTTTTCGGAAAAGATCGGGCAGAGCTTTTCCTCCTACCTCGCGAGCATCCGGGTCGACTGCGCGCTGT
>USBH01000200.1 GCA_900552925.1 uncultured Oscillospiraceae bacterium | reverse complement strand
TTCGTCGGCAGCGTCAGATGTGTATAAGAGACAGGCCCTGCATCCAGGCGGCATAGGGCTCGCGCAGCGGCGCGTCCGCCGAAAGCTCGATCGACGAGCCGAGCGTGAACGAGCCGGAAGCCATGATGACCTCGCTGTCGTAGCCGGGCATCGGGCTCGGCTCGGGCACGACGAACGAATCGACCGGCGCGCCCTGCTGGATGCCGCGCACAAAGGCGCAGAGCGCCTCGCGCTCGCGGAGCTTCACGGCCTGGATGATGTCGGCGCGCGGCTCGTCGTAGCGCGGCGTGACCTCAAAGCCGAAGCGCTCGAACAGCGCCGCCGTGAACACCGCGGTCTTGAGCGCCTCGCCCGTGACGTTCGGCGCGTGGAACGTGCCCATGAACAGTTCGCGGTTGTTGCCGAGCGTGCAGCCGATCTCGCGGCCCGTGCCCGGCGTCGTCAGGCGGTACGCGCACATCTCGACGAGGTCGCGGCGCCCGGCGATGTAGCCGCCGGTCGGCGCGATGCCGCCGCCCGGGTTCTTGATCAGCGAGCCGGCCATCAGGTCGGCGCCGACGGCCGTCGGCTCGATCTTCTGCACGTACTCGCCGTAGCAGTTGTCGACCATCACGATGCAGCCCGGCGCGCGGCGCTTGGCGATCTCCACAATGCGGCCGATCTCCTCGACCGAAAGCGACGGGCGCAGGCTGTAGCCGCGCGAGCGCTGGATGTACACCATGCGGTGGCGCGGCGTGATCGCCGCCTCCATCGCCTCGTAATCGGGCGTGCCGTCGGGCCGCAGGTCGACCTGCTCGTAGCGGATGCCGAACTCCTTCAGCGAGCCGCTGCTCTCGCCCGCAAGGCCGATGACGCCCTGCAGCGTGTCGTACGGCATGCCGGTGACCGAAAGCATCGTGTCGCCCGGGCGCAGCACGCCGAACAGCGCGACGGTCAGCGTGTGCGTGCCGCTGACGAAATTGTAGCGGCACAGCGCGTCCTCCGCGCCGAGCGCGTAGGCGTAGACCGCGTCGAGCACGTCGCGACCGCGGTCGCCGTAGCCGTAGCCGGTCGTCGCGACGAAATGGCTCTCGCTGACGCCCGCCTGCATGAACGCCGCCTGCATTTTCTCCTGGTTGTACCGCTGCACCTCTGCAACCTTTGCAAAATACGGCGCAGCCTCCTGCTCCGCCGCTTCCGCCGCCCGGAGGATGCGGTCGTCTATCTTAAAAAACTCATACATACTGTTTTCCTCCGCCCCCGCGCTGCAGGGGCGCCCTTTCCTTGCGGTCCCACCCGGCAAAGCGCCGCGCAGCTCCCGCAATCATCATTTCTTTTATTCCAAAACGCCCGCGCACCACGCGCCGCACGGCACATAGCCGCGCCGGGCGTAAAACCGTTCGTTTTCGTGTTCCGCGCGCAGCAGGTACGCGCGGCGGCCGCCGAGCTGTTCCTCGACAGCGCGGAGCACGGCGCTGCCGTACCCCTTGTTCTGCCATGCCGGCAGGACGGCCACCGCGGTGACGAGCGCGTTTTCCCCGGCCAGCGCCGCCACCGCCGCCGCGACCGCTTCGCCGCCCGCATACAGCACCGACGCGCGCGCCGCGCCGTGGCGCAGACGGTGCGAGAGGTCGAGGTAAAACGGCTCGAATTCACCGGCCATATCGTTTGCGGCGAGCACATCGTACACCGCGCGCACCGGGGCCGGCTCCGCAGGCGAAGCGGCCGCACCTGAAAGCGCCTTTTCGAGCACCGCGCCGCGTTCCGTGACGTGCAGGCCAAGCCGCGCGCCGTTTTCCGCGCTGCACACGACCTGCGCTGCGCCGACCGCGCCGAGGAACGCCCGCGCCTCCTCGGGGTCCGCCACCGTGCCCGCAATGCGCATCACGCCGTCGAGCATGCCGTAGGCCGCCGCGCCGTCCGTCCAGAACTGCGCGAACGGGCGCGAAAAGCCGTACGCCGCGGCAGCTGAGAGGATCGGACAGCCGAAGGCCGAGCCGCACAGCGGGCGCAGCGCGTCCGCCGTCTCCGCGAGGCGGATCATCCGGCGCGGCCGCCCGCGATTTCTGCCATGAGCAGCGCGGTCAGGCGGATCGTATTCTCTATATCGTCCTCGCTCGCCATCGCGGCCGGGCCGTGGATGTAGCGGCAGGGCACCGCGAGCGTGACCGTCTGCACGCCGGCCTTCGTCACATGGATGCTGCCCGCGTCGTTGCCGCCGGCGCTCGCCGTCTTCGGCTGGCAGGGAATCGCATGTTCCGCCCCGAGCGCGAGCGCGCGCCGGAAGAAGGCGCGCGAGAAGATCGTGCGCTTATCCATGAAGGACACCGCGGGGCCGCCGCCGAGCTTGCAGACCGCGTCGACCGGCGCCACGCCGGCGACGTCGCCCGCCGTCGTGCCCTCAAGCACGATCGCGGCGTCCGGCTCCACGATGTAAGCCGCCGTCCCCGCGCCGCGCATCCCGATCTCCTCCTGCACGGAAAAGACGAAATACGTGTCGAACTCGAGCGGCGCGCGCATCAGCTCGATCAGCACAAAGCAGCCGGCGCGGTCGTCGAGCGACTTCGCCCTGACCATGCCGTGGGACGACTCAAAGAACGGCAGGAACGAAGCGTTGTCGCCGATCTGCACGGCAGCTTCGGCCTCCGCCCGGTTCTTTGCGCCGATGTCGATCGAGAGCTGCGCGACCGGAACCGGCTTTTCGCGCTCCTCCCCCTTCAAAAGGTGGATCGGCTTCGCGCAGATCACGCCGGGCACGGCTCCGTTCACACACACGGCGCGGCCGGAAAGCACCGCGGGGCGGATGCCGCCGACGGTCTCGAATTTCAGGAAGCCGTCTTCGGTGATGTTCGTGACGACGAGGCCCACCTCGTCCATGTGCGCGCAGAGCATCAGCTTTTTGACGGGGCGCTTTTCGCCCTGCTTGAAGGCGACGATGTTGCCCAGCGGCGTGACCTCCACGCGGTCCGCCAGCGGCTCGATCTCCTTCAGGATCAGCGCGCGGACCGCGTCCTCCTCGCCGGAGACGCCGACCGCCGTGCAGAGCTTTTTCAACAGTTCAATATTTTTCATGGCTCATTCCTCCGCCCCGTCGGTGATGTACGCCGCGATCAGCCGCGCGACGTTTTCCATATCCTCGAGGTCGCAGACCTCGGCAGGCGTGTGCATGTTGCGCTGCGGCACCGAGATCAGCCCCGTGCGCACACCGGCGCGCGACACGCCGATCTCGTCGCAGTTCGTGCCCGTGCGGCCGCCCATCGCCTCGCGCTGGTACGGGATGCCGTGCTTTTCGGCGAGCGCCACAAGCCGCCGGCTGATTTTGCGGTCCAGCGCGGCGGAAAAGCCGATCATCGGCCCGCCGCCGAGCTTGCCCGGCAGTTCGGACGCACCGGGCTGCGACGCGAACGAAACATCGACCGCGATGGCCTCGGTCGGCTCGAGCGCATAGGTGCGGACCCGCGCGCCCTGACCGCCGACCTCCTCGCGCGTGGAGCAGAGCACGAGCACGCAGCAGTCGGAGAGATTGTCCCGCACGAGCTGCGCGGCG
>USBH01000199.1 GCA_900552925.1 uncultured Oscillospiraceae bacterium | reverse complement strand
TTAGCTGCAGTCTCGTGGGCTCGGAGATGTGTATAAGAGACAGGCCAACGCCCTCGCCGTCGCCGGCGGCCGCCTCCGCATCGCCCGCAGCCAAAACGATTTCGGCGCCGCAGCCGCGCAGCTTTACCGTGGACCGCGCCCTGCTGCCCGCAGACGCGGAAGCTTACCTCGGCGACGCGCGCGGTGACTACGATGCGCTGCTCGACGCCGTGTGCGCCGGAGAGACGGAAGTCGCCCTGCAGGACGCCGACCGCGCGGAACGCGCCGCGGAGGTCTTCTCTGCGTCGCCCTACGCCGCGCTGGCTGCGCTGGAGATCGGCGACGACGGCGCCGTGACGATCACGCCCACCGGGACCGGCTCGGCGGAGGCGTTCGACAGCGCCGCAAAAGAACTTGTCGAAAGCGCGGTCTACACGGAGTCGAACGAGCTTGAGACGGCCGCCGCGCTGTACCGCGCGGTCAGCTCCGGCTGCACCTATGCGGAAAGCGAGGAAAACTCCCTCTACCGCATGATCGTCGAAAAGGAGGGCGGCTGTGCGGAATTCGCCGCCGCGCTCAGCTATCTGTTCAACCAGAACGGCATCCCGGCGCAGGTCGCCTCCGGCACGGCCGGCGACAGCGAGCATTTCTGGGTCATCGCCGAGCTGGGCGGAAAGGCGTATCACTTCGACCCCACCTTTGAAAACAGCGCGACGGGCGGCCTCGGGCTCTCCTATTTCGGCATGAGCGACGCGGCGCGGACCTACACCGGCTGCGCGCTGCCCTGCACCGTCGGCCGCGGCGGCTACGCCGAAAGCCTGGACGCGCCGTGCCCCGACACGCGGTTCGACGAGTTTTTCACCGACGTGACGAGCTGGGACTGCGACGTGCAGACGCACTTCCTCTACCTCGCCTACGGCTTTGAAGAGGATTATCTCAATTCCGTGCAGACCGACACGCTGCTCGACGGCGCGGAATAAATGGACACCATACTTTGACCGCTCACGCGAAAGGGCAGGAAACGGCGCTGACCGTCTCCTGCCCTTTCTTTTATTATATTTTTCCGGGTTTTCTGCCGCTTCCCGGCCGCGCCGGACTCAATAGCCGGCTGACTCGATCTCCTCGATCACCCCACGGACCGCCTGCTCCACGGCGCCGTCCTCAAACGGCACCGGGATCCCCGCGTCGTGCAGCAGGTCGAAATACCCCTTTGTGCCGCCCGCCTTGCAGAGCTTCATGTAGCGCGCCCACGCGCCCGCACGGTCGCGCTTCATCTCATCGTACAGGCTGAACGCGCAGACCTGCGCCAGCGCGTAGTCGATATAGTAGAACGGATACAGGAAGATGTGCTGCTTCTGCATCCAGAACCCGCCGCCCTCGAGGAACGCGTTGCCGTCGTAGTCCCGCCACGGCATGTATTTCTGCTCGAGCGCGCGCCAGACGCTGCGGCGCTCCGCAGCCGTCATGTTCGGCTTCGCGTAGACTTCGTGCTGGAATTCATCGACGCAGACGATGTACGGCAGGCATGCGAACGCGTCGCACAGGTGCGCATAGCGGTATTCGTCCGCCCGCGCGCCGAAGAATTTATCCATCCACGGGTAGGTGAAGAATTCCATCGCCATCGAGTGGATCTCGTTGATCCCGCTCGTGGAGCTCTGCAGCATGGACACCGGGATCAGCCGCTCGCTGAGGTAGCACTGGAACGCGTGGCCGGCCTCGTGGGTCAGCACATCGACGTCCGCCGCGGTGCCGTTGAAATTGGAAAAGATGAACGGCGCCTTATACGCGGGCAGCGAGGTGCAGTAGCCGCCGAGGTGCTTGCCCGGCCGCGTTTCGAGGTCGAACAGCGCATGCTCCGTCATGAAGTCGAAGAATTCCTTCGTCTCCGGGGAAAGCGCGCCGTACATTTCGGCCGCAGCGCGCAGCATGTCGTCCTTTCCGCCGATCGGGTGCGCGTTGCCGCCCGGGAACACGAGGCTTTCGTCGTAATACCGGAGCTTGTCGACGCCGAGCCGCTTGGCCTGCGCTTCGAACATGCGGGCAACCGCCGGCGTGACAACCGTGCGGACCTGCTCGCGGAACTTCTCAACGTGCTCCGGCGTATAATCGAGCCGCTGGCGGTTGCGGTAGGCCAGCGCTGTGTAGCTCTCGAAGCCGAGCTTTTCCGCCATGGCCGCGCGCACCGCGACGAGCTCGTCGTAAATCGCGTCGAGCTCCGCGGAAGCGTCCGCATAAAGCGCGGCCCACTTTTCAAAGGCCTCGCGGCGCTCCGCGCGGTCCGTGCTTTCCATGTGCTTCAGAAGCCCGTAGAAATTGCAGGTTTCGCCGCGGAACTCCGTTTTGCAGGCCGCGGCCGCTTTTGAGTAGGCGACCGAAAGCTCCGATTCGCGGACGAGATCGCCGATGATGCGCGCATCCTGCACGAGGAGGCTGTTCTCCAGCAGCCGGATGAAATGCGCGCCGTACTCGCGTTCAAAGTCCGCGCGGAACGGGCCGTTCACGATCGTTTCGGTGAAGACCTTCGTCACCGGGATCAGCGCCGGCAGGTTTTCGTTGAAGTACGCGACCTCGGCGTCGTAAAACGCGTCGGTCGTATCCATTGTGTTGCGGATGCTCGCGATGGACTCCGCCGTGCTGAGCTCCGTTTCGAGCGCCTCCGCCTTCCGGAACGCCTCGCGCGCCTGCGCGTAGGTCTCCGCACTGCTGAGCGCTTTCCGAAGCGCCTCGTACTGCTCGACCGCTGCCGCGACGTCCGGGCGCGTGTAGGGCAGCTCGCTGAATTTCTGCATCATACCGCTTCCTTTCTCTGCCTTTTCGGCACATTTCTTACCAGATTAAACCGTTCTGCAGGTCAATAGTCTCTGCATCCGGAAAACAATCATACCATTTCCGCGTGGAAAGCGCAATCCCGCAGATACGGAAAGGGCCGGCAAGCCCGCAGGCTTCCCGCCCAATAAACCGTTTTATTCTGCGGCGAGCACCGTGCGGATCGCGTCCGCCAGGATGTGCAGGCCCTTTTCCAGCGTTTCCGCCGGGACATTCAACGCCGGCATCACCTTGATGACGGCGTTTCCGCGCCCGACGCGCTCGACAATCAGGCCGTTCCGGAACGCCTCGTCCAGCACCTTCTTCGAAATATCGCCCTCAAACTTTCCGAAGTCGACGCCCCACAGCAGACCGATGCCGCGTGTCTCGATGCGGCTGTCGATCGTCTCGATCTCCTCGCGCATGAACTTCGCGACGGTCTTTTCGCGCTCGCGCACGCCCGCCTCCACATGCTCGTTCAGCATGTATTCGAGGCCGGCCTTGGCCGCGACCAGCGAGAGCTGGTAGCCGCGGAACGTGCCGTTGTGCTCGCCGGGCTTCCAGATATCCAGCTCCGGCTTCAGGAGCGTGACCGCAAACGGCATGCCGTAGCCGCCGATCGACTTCGAGAGCGTCACGATGTCGGGGCGGATGCCCGCGCGCTCGAAGGAGAAGAACCAGCCCGTGCGCGCGCAGCCCACCTGCTGTCTCTTATACACATCTGACGCTGCCGACGAATTAG
>USBH01000198.1 GCA_900552925.1 uncultured Oscillospiraceae bacterium | reverse complement strand
GGCAGCGTCAGATGTGTATAAGAGACAGTTATTGTACCAATACTTGTCGATTTAATGTCAGAATCCATAGGACAAACCTTATCGCCGACTAAGGTCTATGAAGCTCCACAAACTAGTTCTTCTGTGCTTTACACTTTGCCGGAAAATCAGCTTGTAGAGATCATTGGAGATGAGCCCTATTATTTTAAGATTCAGATTTCCGATAATACAGGAGACCAAAATATCATTGGTTATGCAAGTAAGCGCTCTATTGTGATCCACAGCGGTGAGGAAATACAAGAAGATTCGCAATCAAAAGTAGAGGAATAACCCGTGGCTATAAATTATCTTTATGACTTTTACTGCTAATCCAACATAGGAAACACAAAAGAAAAATCCCAAAGGAATAACCCTTTGGGATTTTTCTGGTGCGCCCGACTGGATTCGAACCAGCGGCCTACAGAGTCGGAGTCTGTCGCTCTATCCAACTGGGCTACAAGCGCATGAAATATTGAATTTTTACACGGCGCTGCGGCGGTGCTCCCGGCGGCGTCCGAGGCGCAGCGATTCAAAAAACTGCCGTCGCTCAGCGGGCTTTGCCGAACGGTAAAACGCGAGCAACTGGCGCTCTTCGGAGGAAAGATCCTGCACCGATTCGCTCAGATAGCGCTCCTTGCGGCGCACAGCGGCCCGAACAGGCTGCCGCGGGTCGCCGAAGGCGAGCGGGTCGGAAGCGTCGGCGTGAAAGCCGAGCAGGCTGTCCATCGAAATGTCGTACAGATCGGCCAGACGCATCAGGTCGAAAATGACCGGTACGGTTTTGCCCGTCTCGTAATACGTGTAGGTGGAGCGCTCGATGCCGAGGACGTTCGCAATGTGGCTCTGCGAATAGCCGTTTTCCTTGCGGAATTTTCTGAGCCGCATGCCAAGCAGAAGCTTCGCGTCCAGTTCCATCACTTGCTCACCGCCCCGTCTCCATACGTCTTTCCCAAAGTATGCGCAGTGCCGCGGGAATTTATCCCGCTAACGCCCGAACATTATAATATGGAAAGACGGGGGGTGCACGGAAGTGTGACCACGTTTCACGGTGCGACCGGGTGCAAAACCGGCGATATGCGTGCAGTGCGTCTTTTTCCGCTTTTCGGCGGAATATGTGGGGGATATGAGACCAGTATACGCGCTTTTCCGCGAAAAACGTGTCGAAATATGGGGTAAACGTATTTCACGAAACGCCGGCGCCGCGATCCGCCCCCGAAAGGCGGGGCGGAGGCATCTGCGCCGAAAGCCGGCGCGTCGGGTCAGCCGAGGATGTTCCGCGTCAGCTCGTCGTCGCCGGTCAGCGCGGCGAGCAGCAGGTTGTAGACGCGCTGGGGGTCGCGGTGGAAATTCTTTTTGACGACGCGCGCCTGATAGAGGTCCGGCACATAGACGGTCAGGCTCATCAGCTCCATGTCGCCGCCGGAAATATGGCAGGTCACGTTGTAGCCGTTCTCGGTGCGCGTGGTCGTCACGGTGTTTTCGCGCTCGACCTTGGCGGAGGCGAGCATCGCCATCGCTGCGGCGACGGCCTTGTCGCGCACGGAAAGCGGGAGCAGGACGTCAAGGTTTTCGGCGACGCTGCTGCCCTGCGGCTCCAGCTTGTAGTTCCCGTCCTCGTCCCGGCTGATGTTGCCGAGCGCCGTAAGGGCGGAAAGCGCGTCGTTTGCCTCAAAATAGTTGGCGAGTGATTTTTCCTGCAGGATGCGGATGATGTCCTCACCGGAGAGCGGCGCGCCGACGCTTTTTAAAATGTAGCAGATCAGGATGCGGATGTCGCTCTTGGAGCGCAGGCCGCCCGGCGCCACACCGCCTGTGAATGCATCAAACTCCATGGAAATCACCAATCCTTTCCGATTCGGGGCCCGCGGCGCGCCGGAAAGAAAGGCCGCAGTGCGCGGCAGGCGCAAAGCCGGCGGGCTTGCGTATACGATACGATATACAAATAGATTTTACTATTTTTTATGTGCATTTGCAACTGTTTTTTGAAAAATCGGGCGGCGGCGGGGCGCGGGGCGTCAGCCGCAGAAATTAAAATTTTTTTAAAATTGGATTGCGAAATTCTGAATTTCATGGTAAGATAAGACCGTATTCTGATAAAATGCGGGAATATGGTATTTTTTTCAGAATGAACGTACATTTTAACTTTTGTTGCCATAAATTCTGGCGAAGGGAGGTAAAATCATGCCTGGAGAAATCAGTATTGCGCAGGTGGTTCTGATGGGCCTCATTACCGTGTTCGTGTGTCTGATCTGCCTGATCATCATCATCAAGCTGATGGGAACGATCATCGCGCTCCTGAAGCAGCAGTCTGCATCGCCGGAAAAGGCGGAAGCGGCACCGGCTGCAATCCCGGCAGCGACGCCCGCACCTGCGGCACCGGCTGCGAATAACCAGCAGATTGTCGCCGCCATTGCGGTCGCGATCGCTGAGGAAATGGGTACAGACGTCTCGCATATCCGGATCCATTCGATCCGCAGAATCTGAGGCGGGAGGAAAAATCTGCATTTAGAATTCAACAGATGAGAGGTAAATGTAAATGAAAAAGTACAATGTCAACGTCAACGGCACAGCTTATGAAGTTACAGTGGAAGAGGTAGTCGGCGGCGCGGCCCCGGCGCCTGTTGCAGCGCCTGCTCCGGCAGCAGCGCCCGCTCCGGCTCCGGCCCCCGCTCCGGCAGCGGCGCCCGCGCCGGCCGGCAGTGAAGAGGTCAGATGCCCGATGCCGGGTACGATCCTTTCCGTCAACGTCAATCCGGGCGATACGGTTGCAGAAGGCCAGATCCTGATGATCCTCGAAGCCATGAAGATGGAGAACGAGATCATGGCGCCGAAGGCCGGCCGTGTTGTCAGTGTTTCCGTCCAGAAGGGCGCGTCTGTGGAAAGCGGCACACTCCTCTGCGTCATCGGTTAATCACTCCGACGCGCATACCCCCGGCAAAGGAGTGAATTCCCATGGATGCTATTGTTAATTTCCTGAAGAGCACGGGTTTCTATCTTCTCGGCGAAAATCCGCTGTATCTCGTGATGATCGCGATCGCCTGCGTTCTTCTTTATCTGGCCATTGTCAAGAAGTTTGAGCCGATGCTCCTGCTGCCGATCGCGTTCGGCATGCTGCTGACGAACCTGCCCGGCGCCGGCGTCTACCACGCCGCGCTCTTTGAGGGCGGCCATGTGCACTGGGAGATGTTTGCGACCGGCGTTCCGCTCGCAAACGGCGGAACCGAGGCCGTCGGCCTGATCGACGTGCTCTACCTCGGCGTCAAGCTCGGCGTGTATCCGTGCCTGATCTTCGTCGGCGTCGGCTGCATGACGGACTTTGGCCCGCTGATTGCTAACCCGAAGAGCCTGCTGCTCGGCGCTGCCGCACAGCTCGGCATCTTCATCACGTACATCGGCGCAGTTCTGCTCGGCTTCACGCCGGAGCAGGCGAGCTCCATCGGCATCATCGGCGGCGCGGACGGCCCGACGGCCATCTTCGTCACCTCGAAGCTCGCGCCGGAGCTGTTAGGGCC
>USBH01000197.1 GCA_900552925.1 uncultured Oscillospiraceae bacterium | reverse complement strand
ATAAGAGACAGGTATACGCCGTGCCGCCGCGGTCGCGCTGCAGGTAGCAGACGCAGTGCCCCGCAGCCGCCACCAGCGCGTCGTTCCGGCGGCGCATGCAGTCCGCCGTGTACGCATCCGCCACGTAGCGAACGGAATCGGCGCGGCTGAGGATCGCGTCGTAGCGCATCCGCTCGGCGAGCGGCCAGCCGCGGCACTGGTCGCGGCACGGCAGAATCAGGTGCAGCGCGACGGGCAGCGTTTCGCGCGCCTCGAGGACCGCCTCGGCGGCGAGCATGTCGAAGCCGCGCGCGCCGCCCGCGTAAAACGCGGTTACGCCGCGTTCGCAGAGCGCCCGGATCTCCGCCCGCAGCGCCGTCTGCAGCGGCACGCGGTCCTCGGGCGCGATCGCCCGGTGCCCGGTAAAACAGCAGGCATTTCGCCGCATGGAACTCCCCCTTCCTGTGCGCCGGCGGGCATTCTGCCGCATGGGCACGGCCCTGCCCGCCGCATGTAAAACAGCCTTTTGCACGCGGCCGTTCACAATAATTTTACCTTGTTTCCGGCCGCATGTAAAGCGCCCGGCTGGACTTTCCCCGCGCTTTATGATAAAATGGCAGGCAAAGAAAGGACCGATGCCCATGAAAGCACGACCGACCAAGATGAAACTGCGGAATATGCCCGAACAGACGGCCAAGCGGCTGGCGCTGGTCCTCGGCGCCGTGCTGCTTGTGCTCATCCTCGTCATCGCCCTGTTTCCGCTGCTCGACAGCGTCGGCAAGCCGTATGAGGTCACGACGTATGCGATGGGCAGCTACGTGCAGCAGAGCGTCTACGGCGACAACAGCGAGGAAGCCGCCGTGGCCGCCGCCGACGCGATCCAGACGCTGGAAAACGAGATCTCCTGGCGCGTTTCCGGCAGCGACGTGCAGAAGCTGAACAACGCCGCCGGAAAGGACTGGGTAGAGCTTAACAGCGACACGATGGAGATCCTCGAGATCGCGCAGGACGTGGCCGAGCGAAGCGGCGGCGCCTTCGACGTGACGATCGCGCCGATCTCCCGCCTGTGGGACTTCGACAGCGAGCGGCAGGAGGTGCCGGACATCGACACCATCGACGCGCTGCTGCCGAACGTCGGCTATGAATTTCTCCGCCTCGACACGGAGGAGAACACGGCCTCGCTGAAAAACCTCGACAACGCGGTGGACCTCGGCGGCGTCGGCAAAGGCGCCGCCTGCGATGCGGCGATCGAAGCCTATGCGGAGACCGGCGCGGAGGCCGCAATCGTTTCCGTAGGCGGCAGCGTCGGCGTCTGGGGGCAGAAGGACTCGGGCGCGGACTGGGGCATCGCGGTGCGCGACCCGAATTCGGACGGCGCGCTCGGCGCGCTCTCGATCGAATCCGGCTTTCTCGCCACCTCGGGCAGCTACGAGAAATGCTTCACGCAGGACGGGAAAACCTACCACCATCTGCTCGACCCCGAAACCGGCTATCCCGCCGAAACCGGCCTCGTCTCGGTGACGGTGCTGTGCGACAACGGCGCCCGCGCCGACGCGCTCGCAACGGCCTGCTTCGTGCTCGGGCTTGAGGAGGGGCAGGCGCTGCTCGAAAGCTATAACGCCGAGGGCATTTTCATCAGCACCGACAACGTCATCACCGTGACGGACGGCCTGCAGGACCGCTTCACGCTCACGGCGGACGGCTACACGATTGCAGAATAATTCCGGGAAGAAGGAAACGTCATGAAAAAGTATATTGCAGCGCTGGCCTGCGCGCTGGCGCTTCTCGTTCCGTGCAGCGGATGCGCAACGCTGGCCTCGGTCGGCGGCGCGGAAGAATCCTCCGCCACGGAAACCGCGCAGCCGATCGAAGCGCCGACTGCCGAACCGACGCCGACGGCGGAACCCACGCCGACCGCCTCGCCGACCGCAGAACCCACGCCCGACCCCGCCGCGGCCCTGCAGGGCTGCACCTGGGTCGCCTATGCGGAGACCAGCGGCGTCGAGCACTTTATCTTCAAGCTGAATTTCAACGACGACGGCACCATGTCGTACATGGCTGGCTGGTACATGAGCGAGGTCGCCTACCAGGGCGCCGGCACCTATACGGCCGACGGCGAGCGGATCACCTACACGCTCTCGAGCGACAGCTTCGAGCCGGCGCAGATGAGCGGCTCCATCGCCTACACCCTGTCGGACGGCCAGCTCACGCTTTCGGCTTCGGAGGGCGACGCGCTCACCTACCTGCTCGAATCCGGCTCGTTGACCTTTGCCGTTGAAAACTCCGCGCAGGACGTCCCGCCCACACTCTGATGGAAAAGCGCCGAATCACATTTAAGGAAATCCTCTGCCTGCTCGTCCTGCTGACGCTGGCCGCCGGCGCGTACTGCTGGAGCCTCATGCAGCCGGACGGCGGCACGGTCGTGATCGAACAGGACGGCGAAGAGCTGTACCGCATCGACTTCACCGCGCGCACCGAAACGGAGACGCTCACGGTCAACGGGACCGTCATCGAGGTCGGCCCCGTGGGCGCGGCTTTCGTCTCCAGCCCCTGCCCGGACCAGGTCTGCGTGGAAGCGGGGCTCTGCGACCGGGTCGGGGAAACCGCCGTATGCCTGCCGCAGCGCGTCAGCATCCGCATCGTCGGCGACGGCGGGGACGGCGCGGTGGACGCCATGACCGGCTGACCGCGCAAACGCACCGTGGAAAGGGGAAGCACGCCATGTCGGGAAAATCCAGAAAAATCGCCGTCTGCGGCCTGCTCGGCGCGCTGGCGCTCGTGCTCACCCTGCTGGAGGGCATGCTGCCGCCGATCCCCGGCCTGCCGCCCGGCGCAAGGCCCGGGTTTTCGAACATCGTGACGATGTTCGCGGCCGGTTCGCTCGGCCTGCCGTACGCGCTCGCGATCGCGCTGATCAAGGGCGTTTTCGCGTTTCTCACGCGCGGCGTGACCGCCGGCCTGATGAGCCTTTCCGGCGGCCTGATGAGCACGCTCGCGATGTGGGTCGTCTGGAAAAAGACGCGCTTTTCCCTGCTCTTCACCGGCGTTTGCGGCGCGCTGGCGCACAACGCCGCGCAGCTCTGCATCGCGGTTTTCCTCACCGGCCGCGCCGCGCTGTTCTATATTCCCGCGATGCTGCTGCTCTCCATCGTCTGCGGCCTCTGCACCGGCCTTGTGCTGCGCCTGCTCCTGCCGCTGCTCGAAAAACTGCATTTGACCGGATAAACGCCGAAAGCCTCCGCCGCCCGATCGGGCCGACAGAGGCTTTTTCTTTTTGCATTTTTCTATTTATTGAATTCCCGGCGCGGCCCGCAGCCGCCAAGAAAACGGCGTAACCGGGCGGCACGTCCGGTTTACAGCAGGCAGAGGTCCGCCTGCCCGACGTCGGGCGTGCCCGAGAGGCGCAGCCGCCAGGCGACCGACCGCGGCGGCTCGAAGTAGAGCGCGGAGGCCGCCGCGCGCTCCGCGTCCTCTTTAGGCTGCAGCAGGCAGACCGCCGCCGCTCCGCCGATCACCACGCTGCCCTTTGCCTTTCCCGGCCGCCGGGGCGGGTCCCCCTGGCTCCTGTCTC
>USBH01000196.1 GCA_900552925.1 uncultured Oscillospiraceae bacterium | reverse complement strand
GACAGGTGTATGGACAGCCCGGCCCACCGCGTCCATCAGGTGCCCGACGGACTCAAAGCAGAACGCGAACGGGACGGGCGGCGAGAGGATCCGGATGGTACCACCCCATTTCCCCGCGCTGTAACCCCGCATAGCCCTGCACTACGCCATTTTACGCAGCCCGCGCCGTTGTCGTGCATGGCCCAAAGCCCCTGTGCATCAGACGCCGAAAAGCGGCCCGCCCCGCAGGGGGACGGACCGCTTTTTGCATGTGCTTTGCTTTTTATTTGATCTTGTTCTTGAAGCGCGGCAGGATGACCGCCGCGACGAGCCAGAACAGCTCGTAGATGAACAGCGCAAACGACGAGATCTGGCTGACGCCCGCGATGAACGTGAGGAACGCCACCAGCACGAAGCCGATGATCACGGCCGCGTTCTGCATCGCGACGATGAAGCTGATGTTCTTCTTCTCGTCGATGCAGGCGGACACGACGCTCATCATCGATTCCACGCGGCCCTTCGTCGCGACGTAGGCGTCCGCGCGGTCGACCTGGCCGGTCACGAGGCGGTCGCAGGTGCTGTCCGTCTCCGCGCCGATCACGTTGATCGCCGAGGCGTCGATGCCGAACAGGCGGCCGATGAACTGCGGCGTGAGGTTCGCATCCGACGAGCGGACGAGCAGCGAAACGCCGTTGAGCTCGAGCTCGGCGATCTCCGCCTTCTTCTTCCGGTCCGCGTTGTAGGTGAGGATGAACATGGCGCTGAGCACGCCGTCCGCCGCCACGTAAAGGATCTGGCGGCTGCCGGTGGCGTAGCGGTCCTCCAGCGCCTGCTCCGGCGCCTCGACGCCGTGGGAGAGGAGCAGCGCGCGCGAGCCGATCAGGATCTCGCTGCCGTCCACCGTGCCGACAACGCCGTTGCCGGCCTCAAAGCGGCCCTTTTCAACCTCGGGCAGCTCGCCCTCGTACTCGCTGAGCACCTGCTCGAAAACGCCGCAGAGCGGGCCGCCGAGCGCCTGCATCAGCGCGCCGGCCTTGAGGATGGCCTCCTCCAGCCCCTCCTGCTCGAACGGCTTGACGCCGTTGAGCACGACGGTGCCGCGCGGGAACAGGTCCGCCGAATCGACGAGCACCGCGTTGACGGCGCTCATGCGCTTGATCGCCTCATAGCCCGAGACCATCGCGCCGGCGCGGCGCATCCGGTGCGACAGGCGGCTGATCGGCAGATTGACCGCCAGCATGTTCGTCACCGCGACGCAGACGCAGCAGGAAGCCGCAAGCGCCGTGATCGCCAGCGACGCGTCCTTTGTGATGACGAGCGCCACGACGCACAGCAGCAGCGAGGCGACGAGCCCGACCGGCGCCAGCATCTGCGAGGCCGTCTCCGCCGGGTCCGGCTCATAGGAGATCTGCAGGAAACGCTTCAAGAAGCCCGCCTTCTGCTGGTACGCGATCGTGGGCTGCGAAACCACCGAAGAGCCCGCGAGCTTCAGCGAGGTGTTGTAATCGTCGAAAATGCGCACCGTGTACTTCTGCTCGCGGGACGCCACGAAGCGGAAGTTCGAGTGGATGCGCCGGATCATCGTCAGCTTGCCGAGCGAATTCAGGAACAGGATGCCCGCCGCAATGCCTGCGTACAGGTGGACCTGCCCGGTCGCGAGCGCGCTCGAGGAGAACAGCGTGCAGATCGTCTGGATCAGCACGGCCGCCGCCGCCACGGCCGCCGCGCTGTCCGAATTCGCGCGGAACTGCAGCAGCGCGCGCAGGCCGTTCAGGAGCGACTTCGCGCAGAAGCCGACCGCAATCAGCAGGAAAATCAGGGAAACGATCGTGTATCCGATGGCGCCGCCCGTATCCGTCGTGTTCGGGCTGAAGGCGGCTTCCGCGATGAACGAGGCGATCAGCAGGACCGCCGTGCTCAGGCCGGTCACGAGCGTGCGGAGCGTCAGCTCGCGCATCGTCGCGCGCAGGTCGTGCGAAACGCTCTTCGCATCGGCCGGGCCGGTGAAGTCGTCGAGCTGCTCGTCGCTGCTCGCTTCGGCCGTCGTCTCCGGGGCCTCCTCCGCATCCTTGTCGCCGAACCGGATCTTCAGCCGGTGCCGGCCGGCCGCCGCGCTCGTATTGCTGTCCTCCGAATAGATGCGCGCCTCGCTGAGCAGGGCGCTCTGCAGCACGTCCGCGTTGATGATGTGCACCGGCAGGTCGCGCTTTCTGTATTCCGTCACGTCGTTGACCGGCACGGAGATCCTGGCCTGCGGCTCGGGGGCCGCTTCGCCCCCTTCTGCGGCCGGGGCCGCCGTTTCCGGCGCGCCTTCGGGCGCTGCGCCCGCTTCGGGCGTTTCGCCGTCCGCCTCCTGCGGCTGCGCCTCTTCCATTTCGGCGCGCTTTTCCTCCGAAAAGCTCGACACGTCGTCGAACTCGCCGATCGGCTCTTCCGCCTCCGGCTCCTCCGACGCGACGCGCACCGAGCTGATTTCCTCCATATCCTCGCGCACCGGCGGCGCGTCCTCCGGCGCCTCCTGCACGGTCTCGAGGATCCGGCGCACCGAGTCCTCGCTGACCTCCGGCACGACCTTCGCCTGCTGGACGCCGATCGTGTCGCTGTCCAGGTCGAGCTTGATCTCCATCGTGCGCGTCTGCGCGTCCTGCAGCATGGCCTTCTGGAACTCCGGCAGGTTTTCCTCGCCCTTGCCGGATTCCACCTCGATGCCGTGCTGCTTCGCGTACGGGTCGCCCGCAAACGCGGAGACCGGCACCGGCGCGACGATGCCCAGCTCGTTCTCCACCTCGTCGATGTCGACGCCGGCGTTTTCTACGGCTTCGGCCACGCGGCGGCGGCGCTCGCGCTGCAAGCGCTCAAAGTCCTTCGCCACCTCGTCGTCGAGCTCGGCCGTGTTTTCGTCGAACAGCTTTTTGAAGCCCTCGTCCTCCCGCGAGATCTCGCCGGTCGCGTCAAAGCTGCGCGTGTATTCGTCGATGGGCTTGAGCTGGATGCCGTAATACATGTCCTCCGACGCGTCGAAGTCCTCTTTCTTCTTTTTCTCTTTCTTTTCTTTCTTGTCCTTCCGCCGTCCGAACAGGCCGCGCTTTTTCTTGCGCTTGTTTTCGCTGCGCTCCTCCTCGGTGTACGGCGTTTCCACGGTCTCGACCGCCGTGGGCTCCGCGTCCGCCGGGGCGGCGGGCGCCTTGCCGGTCTGCATGGCGGCAAGGGCGGCCTCGATCTCGGCGCGGGAGGCGCCCTTCTCCGCCATGGCGCGGGCGACCTCGAGCATCTCCCTGGTGATGTGCGGGATAATTAAGGTTTCGGAGCGCTCCTCGCCCCGGCGCTTATTCGGGTTTTGTTGAATTGGCAAGGCGCTGCTCCTCCTCTCTCATAAAGCGGATGCGTTCGGTGCGGTGGCTGATGAGGTCGAGCCATTCGGGGATGGAACTGACGATCAGCAGCGCACAGCAGGCCGCGCACTCATACGGGCTGAACACGCGGAACACATAGGTCATGATGCCCAGCGCCGCGCCGTAGATGATGCGGCTCATGCGGCGGTCCGGCATCGTGACCGGCTCACAGACCAAGAACCTGTCTCTTATACACATCTCCGAGCCCACGAGACTGCAGCTAAT
>USBH01000195.1 GCA_900552925.1 uncultured Oscillospiraceae bacterium | reverse complement strand
GTCTAATTCGTCGGCAGCGTCAGATGTGTATAAGAGACAGCTGCGTCGGTCCCGAGTTTGAATATTCGCTCGTACAGTCCGGCGACGAGTGCTATGTGATGGCGACGGCGCTGATGGAGTCCGCCATGCAGGCCGCCGGCAAGACCGAATACACGGTGCTCGGCACGCTCAAGGGCAGCGAGCTCGAATACATGAAGACGGCGCATCCGTTCCTCGACCGCACGTCGATCGTCATCGTCGGCGATCACGTCACGCTCGAGAGCGGCACCGGCTGCGTCCATACGGCGCCCGGCCACGGCGTGGAGGACTATGACGTCTGCCACAACCATTATCCGGAGATCCCGGTCGTCGTGCCGGTGGACAGTCACGGCAGAATGACCGCCGAAGCCGGCGATTTCGTCGCGGGCCTGACGACGGACGAGGCCAACAAGGTCATCGCCGCGCGTCTGGAGGAGACGGGCAATCTGTTCGCGCTGCAGAAGATCATCCACCAGTATCCGCACTGCTGGCGCTGCAAGACGCCGGTTCTCTTCCGTGCGACGGAGCAGTGGTTCTGCTCGGTCGACGCGATCAAGGACGAGGCGCTCGAGGCCATCAAGGGCGTCCAGTGGATCCCGGGCTGGGGCGAGGACCGCATTTCCTCGATGGTGCGCGACCGCAACGACTGGTGCATTTCCCGCCAGCGCCGCTGGGGCGTTCCGATCCCGATCTTCTACTGCAAGGACTGCGGCGAGCCGCTGATCTCGAAGGAGGCCATGCAGATCGTGGCCGATCTCTTCCGCGAGGAGGGCTCCGATGCATGGTACGCGAAGGAGGCTTCCGAGATCCTGCCCGCAGGCTTCAAATGCGAAAAGTGCGGCTGCACGTCGTTTACGAAAGAGCACGACATCATGGACGTCTGGTTCGATTCCGGCGTCACGCATGCGGCGGTCTGTGAAGAGCGCGATTACCTCCACTGGCCGGCCGACCTGTATCTCGAGGGCGCCGACCAGTACCGCGGTTGGTTCCAGTCTTCGCTGCTGACTTCGATCGCATGGCGCGGCAAGGCGCCGTACAAGGCGGTCGTCACGCACGGCTGGGTCGTCGACGGACAGGGCAGAGCGATGCACAAGTCGCTCGGCAACGGCATTCTCCCGAAGGAGATCATCGACAAGTACGGCGCGGACATCCTGCGCCTGTGGGTGGCTTCCTCCGACTACCATGCCGATATCCGCATTTCTCCGGAGATCCTCAAGCAGCTTTCCGATGCTTACCGCAAGATCCGCAACACCGCGCGCTACATCCTCGGCAATCTTTCGGACTTCGATCCGGATCAGGACAGCGTTCCGGTTTCGGATATGCTTTCGATCGATAAATGGGCGCTCAACCGCCTGGATCAGCTGATCCGCAAGGCGCGCGAGGGCTATGAAAGCTTCGAGTTCCATCAGGCGTACCATGCGATCCACAATTTCTGCGTGGTCGACATGTCGAACTTCTACCTCGACGTGATCAAGGACCGTCTGTACACGGAGAAAAAGGACTCCACGGCCCGCCGCGCTGCGCAGACCGCGATGTATCTCATTCTGGACGCGATGACGCGCCTGATCGCGCCGATCCTCGCGTTCACGTCGGACGAGATCTGGCAGAGCATGCCGCACGGCAGCGACTGCGACGCGCGCCATGTCGTCTACAACCAGATGCCGCAGCTTGTCAGCGAGCGCACCGGCGAGACGGCTTCCGAAGAATTCGTCGCGCGCTGGGATAAGATCCACGAGATCCGCGACGTTGTCAAGAAGGCGCTGGAAAACGCGCGCGCTGAAAAGCAGATCGGCGCGTCGCTCGACGCGAAGGTCACGCTGTACTGCACCGGCGAGCTTTACGACTTCCTGAAGTCGGTCGAGCCGGAGCTGTCGACGGTGTTCATCGTCTCTGCCACGGAGATCGTGAACGGCGAGGGCGGCACGCTGACCGATGAGACGCTCGGCCTTTCGGTGCTTGTCGAAAAGGCTTCCGGCGGCAAGTGCATGCGCTGCTGGTGCTATTCCGACACCGTCGGCGCAGATCCGGAGCATCCCGACCTGTGTGAACGCTGCGCGAAGGTGCTCGCATAAAAAATAAACGGTTCCGAGGCGCAGACCGGCAATGCCCGGCTTGCGCCTTTCGGATTGTAAGGAGAATTTCTTTGCCTTTTCTCGTTTTGATCCTGATCGCCGTGCTTACGGCCGTCGACCAGTTTATTAAGATGACCGTCATCACAAACCTGAAGCCGATCGGCACAGTCAGCGTCATCCCGGGGCTACTGGAGTTCACCTACCTGGAAAACACCGGCGCGGCTTTCGGCTTCTTTCCGGGGTTCTCATGGGTCATCATAATCCTGACGCTGATTCTGACGGTGATCGTCCTTGTCTTTTTATTCCGTTACAAGCACCACAGCTTCCTTTCCTATGCGTGGTGCACGCTTGTAGTCGCCGGCGGCATCGGCAATGTGATCGATCGCTTCGCCTTCGGCTATGTGGTCGATTACATCCACGTGCTGTTTTTTCCGTATGTCTTTAACTTTGCAGACTGCTGCGTCGTGATCGGCGCGATCCTGTTCGCCGTGTGGTATCTTTTCTGCAAAGACAAAAGGGAGCAGCGCGACCTGCAGGCCGTGAAAGAAGACGAAGATGGAACAGAAGCATGAAATCATCATAACGGAGCCCGGTATGCGCGCAGATAAAGCGATTTCTGCCGCGCTGCCGGCGCTTTCGCGTTCTGCCGTGCAGGCGCTGATTCAGGACGGCCGCGTGCTCTGTAACGGCGCGCCCGTGCAGAAAAGCACGAAGCTGCCGGTGCAGTCCGTGCTTACGGTCGAAATCCCGCCGGCGAGGCCGCTGGAGGTTGTCGCGCAGAACATCCCGCTCGATATCGTCTACGAAGACAGCGACCTGCTCGTCGTCAACAAGCCGAAGGGGATGGTCGTCCATCCCGCGGCGGGCAACGAGGACGGCACGCTGGTCAACGCGCTGCTGTACCACTGCGGCGATTCGCTCTCCGGCATCAACGGCGTGATCCGCCCGGGCATCGTCCACCGCATCGACAAGGATACGAGCGGCCTGCTGATCGTCGCCAAGAACGATGCGGCGCACCGCAGCCTGGCGGAGCAGATCAAGGCGCACAGCTTTACGCGGGAATACCGCGCGGTCGTTTACGGCCGCATCAAGGCGGACGGGACCGTGGATGCGCCGATCGCGCGCCACCCGCAGGAGCGCAAGCGCATGGCGGTCGTCCGGTCGCCGGCGGCCCGCGAAGCCGTCACGCATTATTTTGTCGTGCGCCATTTCACCGGCTTCACGCAGCTGCGCCTGCGGCTGGAAACCGGGCGGACGCACCAGATCCGCGTGCATATGGCGTACATCGGCCACCCGGTGGCGGGCGACCCGGTCTATGGGCCGAAGAAGGTGATCACGTCGCTCGGCGGGCAGTGCCTGCACGCCGGCCTGATCGGCTTTGTGCACCCGCGCACCGGGCAGTATATGGAGTTTGAAGCGCCCCTGCCGCCGTATTTCACAGATTTTCTCAAAACGCTTCGACCGGAGGAGGACTGAAATGCAGACGAGGCCGCAAAAGATCCTGCTTCTGCT
>USBH01000194.1 GCA_900552925.1 uncultured Oscillospiraceae bacterium | reverse complement strand
TCTACACCGTCTAATTCGTCGGCAGCGTCAGATGTGTATAAGAGACAGATACAGCGTGATCAACATGAAAAACGGCAACCACATCAAGGTGGGCTACGAGCACATGATCGGCGTATGCGAGAGCCGCAAGCGCTTCATCATGTATTTTGACAACGGCAAGTCCATGGTTTTCCGCAAGGAGGATATGCCGGCCGAGGAGCTGGAGAAGTTCCGGCCGTTCATCCACTCGAAGGTGCACAAGGTCAAGATGTTCAAAAAATGAGTTCCGGGCCTGCCCGGACGAAAGAATGGTGATATGCGATGATTCAGGACTTTAAGACGCTTTACGGCGCGGAAGCGGATGCACAGCGCGCGCGCTATGCCGCTTTGGATACGGCCTTTGCCGAGGAATTCGGCGCGGCGGATGCGCTCGAATATTTCAGCGCGCCGGGCCGCACCGAGATCGGCGGCAACCACACCGACCACAACCACGGCAAGGTGCTGGCCGCCGCGGTCAACCTCGATGTGATCGCCGCAGTGAAAAAGACCGACAACGGCGTGATCCGCCTGAAATCCGCCGGTTATCCGATGGATACGGTCGATACGGCGGACCTCGCCGTGAAGGAAGAGGAAAAGGAGCGGTCCGCCGCGCTGATCCGCGGCGTCTGCGCGCGCCTTTCCGCGCTCGGCTACAAGGTCGGCGGGTTTGACGCCGTGACGGCCTCGCGCGTGCTCAAGGGCTCCGGGCTTTCGAGCTCCGCGGCGTTCGAGGTGCTCGTCGTGACGATCCTGTCCCACCTCTACAACGATGATGCGATCGCCCCGGTCGAGGCGGCACAGGTTTCCAAATACGCGGAGAACGTCTACTTCGGCAAGCCGTCCGGTCTGCTCGACCAGATGGCGGCGAGCGTCGGCGGCTTTACGACGATGGACTTTGCCGACCCGGCCGCGCCGAAGATCGAAAAGATCGATTTCGACCTCGGCAAATTCGGCTATGCGCTCTGCGTCGTCGATACGGGCGGCAACCACGCCGACCTCACCGGCGAGTACGCGGCGGTGCCGGCGGAGATGAAGGCCGTTGCGGCGGAGCTTGGCGCTTCGGTCCTGCGCGAAGTCGATGAAGAGAGATTCTACGCGGCGATCCCGTCGCTCCGGAAAACGGTGGGGGACCGGGCCATCCTGCGCGCGATTCACTTCTTTAGGGACAACCGCATCGTGGATGAGGAGGTCAGCGCGCTCAAGTCCGGCGACTTTGAGGCCTTCAAGCAGCTTGTCATCGCGTCGGGGCGTTCTTCGGCGACGAATCTGCAGAATGTCTTTGCGGTCGTGAATCCGCAGGAGCAGGGGCTTTCTCTGGCGCTGGCGCTCATCGAGCGTCTGCTCGATGGCCGCGGCGCATACCGCGTGCACGGCGGCGGCTTCGCCGGCACGGTGCAGGCGTACGTCCCGCTCGATATGCTCGCGGAGTTCCGGAAGGAGATCGAAGCCGTCTTCGGCGCAGGCGCGTGCTACGTGCTCTCCATCCGCAGCGCAGGCGGCACGAAGGTCACGCTCTAAAAGCCGATTGTAAAGGAACGTATACATAAAAGAGGAAAAGCAGCTCGTTCCAGGCTGCTTTTCCTCTTTTGTTCTGTATTCCGATTCAGAGCGTTTCCCGCATAATCAGCAGGTTCATGGTGCCGCCGCTGTACGCGATGCTCAGGTAAACGCCGTCTTTTTCCAGCAGCATGCCGGATGACGCCGATTCCGACGCCGCGGCGACCTCCGCGTACCCCTGCACATGTAAGGTATCGATGTATTCTTCAAAGGCTGCATCGGAGCCGAAGTCCCATACGATCTCATACTTTCCGTCGTCCGAAAAGTCCCGCACGTAATCAACAGCGCCGTCCTGCGGTTCGGAAATCCGGGCGGTCAGGTCGTTTTCAGGCCACGCGCCGACGTACTGCGGCTCCGCGGACGGGAGCGCCGCGAAATTGATTGAGGCCGTTTCCGCGCCGCTGCAGCCGCAGAGAAACAGTGTGAGGGCGGCGGCAAGCGCGACGGCCGCCAAAATGCGCCGCCTGTCGTCTCGTCTCATCGTTCTTTTTCCTTCCGGCGTTCCCGGATGTGCCGGACGGCCAGAATTACGGCGGCGCCGCCCGCAGCCGTGCCGAACAGGAGAAGCAGGGCGGGGACGACCGGGAGCCCGTCGCTGTACACCTGAATCGAGGTCATCGCGTCGGCCTGACCGATCGCGTCTTCCGGGGGACGCATCATGCGGGAGGCCGCATATACGGCGAACAGGGCGGCGGAGAGCAGGGCAAGCACCCAGATCAGCGCCGTTTTCCCGTGCCTTTTCCGCTTGATGCCGCGCTGATTTTCGATGTCCCCGGCGAATTCCGCGGGGGAGCCGAGCCGTTCGATCACGTCCTGCTCGGTTTCGCCGTGCTCGAGCGCGGAATCGAAGGCCTCCTGCAAATCGCGCAGGATCTCGTCCTTCTTCGCCCTCGGCACGGTCAGCGCTTTTTTCACCTGTCGGATATACTGTTCTTTCGCGTTCATTTTTCCGCCTCCTTCGGCAAGCATTGCCGGATGAATGTATCGACGCATACGGTGTATTCGTTCCAGAAAGCGATCAGCTCGGAAAGGGTATCGCGCCCTTTGTCCGTCAGCGCATAGTACTTGCGGGAGTTGCCGTTTGCGGCCGCCGGTACGATGCGGCTGCGGATCAGGCCGGCGTCCTGCAGCCGGTAGAGGATCGGGTAGATTGTCCCTTCCTTGGCGTAACCCCATACGGCGGCCCCGTGCGCGTTCAGCGCGGTGATGATCTCATAGCCGTACGTTTCGCCCCGGGCGATCAGGCACAGAAGGACCATTTCCAGCGAGCCCTTCTTGAACTGCTGCATGTACTTGCCGTCCATCGGCATCCTCCTTCATACTATGTAATGCTAATTAGCTGCACTAAGTATACCGGAATCTGGTTCGCCTGTCAAGCCTTTCTGCGGAAAATCCGCCGCAGGGCATGCAAAAAGGGCGCGCCCTTTGCATCTGCATGCAGTTTCAAAGCGGCCGCAGCGCTCAGAACGGACGGGCAGGCGGATAAATACAAAATCTTGTCCAAATTTTAAATTTCAGGCAAAGACCTTGCGGTTTTTTTGAATTTGTGCTATCCTACAATATATGTCTGATTTTGTATAAGGAGAAGTATCGTTTGAAAGATAAAGAAGTTATGCCCGCGGCGGAGCTGCAAAAGCAGAAGCTGTATGCCGCGGATGTCGCCGCGATCATGCAGGTGCGCGCGATGGGTGCGGAGCCGAAGGCCTTTGTGCGCACCTACGGCTGCCAGCAGAACGTGGCGGACGGCGAAAAAATCAAGGGCATGCTCGCTGAAATGGGCTTTGCCTTTACCGACGATGAAAACGAAGCGGATTTCATCCTCTTCAATACCTGCGCGATCCGCGAGCACGCCGAGGACCGCGTCTACGGCAACATCGGCGCGCTGAAAAACGTCAAGCGCCGCAATCCCTCGGTGCTCATTGCCGTCTGCGGCTGCATGATGGAGCAGGAGCGCGTGGCGGAGCGCATCCGCACGACGTTCCCGTTCGTCAACATCGTATTCGGCTGTCTCTTATACACATCTGACGCTGCCGACGAATTAGAC
>USBH01000193.1 GCA_900552925.1 uncultured Oscillospiraceae bacterium | reverse complement strand
CGAGATTAGCTGCAGTCTCGTGGGCTCGGAGATGTGTATAAGAGACAGGTGAAACACTATACCGGAGGGCAATCTTAAAGATGTATACAGAGAGAAAAAGAAAGCTCATCATCCGGATCGGCGCGCTGGCGCTGGCGGGCCTGATGCTCCTGTCCGCGCTTTCCGCCGTCCTGTTTACCTGAACCGGATACAAGAACAACAAGCAAAAGGAATGATGGAAACCATGTGCAAACCGAAGTACTATATCACGACGGCGATCGCCTACACCTCGAGCCGCCCGCACATCGGCAACACGTATGAGATCGTGCTCGCCGACAGCATCGCGCGCTTCAAGCGCCTCGAGGGCTACGACGTGTTCTTCCAGACCGGCACCGACGAGCACGGCCAGAAGATCGAGGAAAAGGCGAAGGCCGCCGGCATCTCGCCGAAGGAATACGTCGACCAGGTTGCGAAGGTCGTCCGCTCGAACTGGGACGTCATGAACACCTCGTACGACAAGTTCATCCGCACGACCGACGACTACCACGAAAAGCAGGTCCAGAAGATCTTCAAAAAGCTCTACGAGCAGGGCGACATCTACAAGGGCTACTACGAGGGCATGTACTGCACGCCGTGCGAGTCGTTCTTCACCGAGTCCCAACTCGTCGACGGCAAGTGCCCCGACTGCGGCCGCGAGGTGCAGCCGGCGAAGGAGGAGGCGTACTTCTTCAAGATGAGCAAGTATGCCGACCGCCTGATCGAGCACATCAACACGCACCCGGAATTCATCCAGCCCGTGCAGCGCAAGAACGAGATGATGAACAACTTCCTGCTGCCCGGTCTGCAGGACCTCTGCGTCTCGAGAACGTCGTTCAAGTGGGGCATCCCGGTCGACTTCGACGACAAGCACGTCGTCTACGTCTGGCTCGACGCGCTGACGAACTACATCACCGGCATCGGCTACGACTGCGACGGCGAGAGCACCGAGCAGTTCAAGCGCGACTGGCCGGCCGACCTGCACCTGATCGGCAAGGACATCATCCGCTTCCACACGATCTACTGGCCGATCTTCCTGATGGCGCTCGGCCTGCCGCTGCCGAAGCAGGTGTTCGGCCACCCGTGGCTCCTGATGAACGGCGGCAAGATGAGCAAATCGAAGGGCAACGTGCTCTACGCCGAGGACCTTGTCGAGCTGTTCGGCGTCGACGCCGTGCGCTATTTCGTCCTGCACGAGATGCCGTTTGAATCCGACGGCACCATCACGTGGGACCTGCTGATCGAGCGCACGAATTCCGACCTCGCGAACACGCTCGGCAACCTCGTGAACCGCACGATCTCGATGAGCAACAAGTATTTCGGCGGCGTTGTCGCCGACAAGGGTGCCGCCGAGGACGTCGACGCGGACCTCAAGGCCGTCGCGACCGGCACCAAAGCCCGCGTGCAGGCCAAGATGGATGAGCTGCGCGTGGCCGATGCGATCTCCGAAATCTTCACGCTGTTCAAGCGCTGCAACAAATACATCGACGAAACCATGCCGTGGGCGCTCGCAAAGGACGAGACGAAGGCCGACCGGCTTTCCACCGTGCTGTACAATCTTGTGGAAAGCATCTGCATCGGCACGACGCTCCTGATCCCCTTCATGCCCGAAACGGCCGAACGGATCTTTGCGCAGCTCGGCACTGCGGCGCGCGCATACGAAACGCTCGAAACCTTCGGCCTCTACCCGAACGGCAGCAAGGTGACCGAAAAGCCCGAGATCCTCTTCGCGCGCATCGACGTGAAGGAGATGGAGGCGAAGATCGCCGAAGTCGAGGCGAAAAACGCGCCGAAGCCCGCGCCGGCGGAAGCGCCGAAGAAGGAAACCGTTCCCGGCGTCGCGCAGATCACGATCGACGATTTCGCAAAGGTCGAGCTGACGGTTGCCGAGGTCACGGCCTGCGAGCCGATCAAGCGCGCCAAGAAGCTTTTGAAGCTCACGCTGAACGACGGCACCGGCACGCCGCGCACCGTCGCCTCCGGCATCGCGAAATGGTATAAGCCCGAGGACCTCGTCGGCCGCAGCGTCGTCGTCGTCTCGAACCTCAAGCCCGCCACGCTCTGCGGCGTGGAGAGCCAGGGCATGATCCTCGCGGCCGACGCCGCCGAGGACGACGTGCGCGTGATCTTTGTCGACGGCGTTCCCGCCGGCGCGAAGATCCACTGAGGCGCACCGTGATTTTCGATTCGCACGCCCACTACGATTCCGAGCAGTTCGACGCCGACCGCGACGAGCTGCTCGGCTCTGTTCTGCCGCAGAAGGGCGTCTGCGGCGTCATCCAGATGTCGGCGGATTTCGAAAGCCTCGAGCAGACCGTCGCGCTGTGTGAAAAATACGACTACATCTACGGCGCGGTCGGCATCCACCCGGAGTGCGCCGCCGACCTGCCGGAAAACTGGCTGCAAAAGGTCGAAAGCCTGCTCGCGCACCCGAAGATCGTCGCGGTCGGCGAGATCGGGCTCGACTACCACTGGGAGGACGCCTGCCCGCGCGCGCGGCAGAAAGAGGTCTTCGTGCAGCAGCTCGAGCTCGCCGCAAAGCACGGCCTGCCCGTCTCGATCCACGACCGCGAGGCGCACGGCGACATGATGGACATCCTGCGGAAATACCGGCCGCAGGGCGTCGTGCACTGCTTTTCCGGCAGCGTCGAGCTCGCGCGGGAGACCGTCTCGCTCGGCCTGTACATCGGCCTCGGCGGCGTCGTGACGTTCAAAAACGCGCGCCACAGCGTCGAGGTCGCGGCGGAAATCCCGCTCGACCGCCTGCTCACCGAGACGGACGCGCCGTACATGGCGCCGGTGCCGTTCCGCGGCAAGCGCTGCGACAGCACGATGATCGCCTACGACGCGGCGAAAATCGCCGAAGCGCGCGGCATCACCGCGCAGGAGGTGCTCCGCGCGGGCTGTGAAAACGCGCGGCGCCTGTTCCGCATCCCCACAAACGACCAAAGCCTTTAAAAGGAAGCGATCCAATGACCATCACCTATGAATACGGCGGAAACCTGTACATCAACATGACGAACCAGTGCCCGAACGCCTGCGACTTCTGCCTGCGGCAGAACAGCAGCGGCAGCCTGTACGCCGACAACCTCTGGTACGAGGGCGCGGAGCCGTCGAAGGAAGCCATGCTCGCGGATATCCGGACCCGCGACCTCAAAAAATACGGCGAGATCGTCTTCTGCGGCTACGGCGAGCCCGCCTGCCGCTGGGACGACATGCTCTGGCTTGCCGCGGAGATCAAGGCCATGGGGCCGTACAAGCTGCGCATCAACACGAACGGGCTTGCGGACTGCATCACAGGCCGCAGCACCGCCGCCGAAATGCGCGGGCTGATCGACACGGTCTCCGTCAGCCTGAACGCCAGCGACGCGGAAAAGTATGAGGCCATCTGCCACAGCCAGTTTGGGCTGGATGCTTTCCCCGCTATTTTGAAATTTACGGCGGGGGCGGTGTTCAACGTGCCCCACGTGCGCATGACGGTGGTGAGCACCATGCCCACAAAGAACACCGCCACGGTGCTGACGCTTTTCCCCTCGCCGGAGGGGGCCAGCGCGGCCACTGTCCAGTTCAGCACCACCATGCCGCAGCCGTAAATCTGTCTCTTATACACATCTCCGAGCCCACGAGACTGCAGCTAATCTC
>USBH01000192.1 GCA_900552925.1 uncultured Oscillospiraceae bacterium | reverse complement strand
GGTGCGGCAGGTCGCGGAGGACGGCACGGAGCTCTCGAGCGCCGTCGTCCGGGAGGAAAGCGGATAAAAGAATAAGGCTGCCCAAATGGACAGCCTTATAATATTTGTTTCGAAAGCCCCAGAAAGTAATCCGCCGATACCCTGCAGAACCGGCACGGAAAACCGGTCGGCGCGCTTTACAAACCGCCGCGGTTGCGGTACAATAACAGAAACGCCCCTGCGCGCGGCGGCTTTATGCCGCGGCGCCGGCGGGGTGCGTATCTTGCAAAAAAAGGGTGGTTGTTATGTACAGGGTTACCGTTCCGGAAGGTTATGCGCCGAGCCTCGGCCTTTATGAGACGCAGAAGGCGATCGGCCTGATCAAAAATGTTTTCCTCGTCAAAATCTGCGCCGCACTGCACCTGAAGCGCGTGACCGCGCCGCTGTTTGTCGACCCGGCGACCGGCCTGAACGACGACCTGAACGGCGTCGAGCGCCCGGTCTCGTTCGACATCCCCGCCGCCGCGCTGAACGCGCAGGTCGTGCACTCGCTGGCGAAGTGGAAGCGGCTGGCGCTGCACAACTACGGCTTTTTCGTCGGCAACGGCCTTGTGGCGGATATGAATGCGATCCGCCGCGACGAGGAGCTCGACAACCTCCACTCGATCTACGTCGACCAGTGGGACTGGGAAAAGGTGATCGACCGCGAGATGCGCACGACCGAGTTCCTCGAGGATACGGTGCGCCGGATCGTCAGCGCGATCTGCGGCACGCTCGACGAGCTGAAGTGGCAGTTCTCCGGCCTTTCGACGGAGCTGTGCCGCGATGTGTTCTTCATCACCGCGCAGGAGCTCGAGGACCGCTACCCGGACCTCACGCCGAAGCAGCGCGAGAACGTGATCGCGCGCGAGCACCGCACCGTGTTCATCGAGCAGATCGGCGGCGCGCTGAAAAGCGGCAGGCCGCACGACGGCCGCGCGCCCGACTACGACGACTGGCAGCTGAATGGCGACCTGCTGTTCTGGCACGAGCCGCTCAGCACGGCGCTGGAAATCAGCAGCATGGGCATCCGCGTCGATGCGGAGTCGCTCCGGTCGCAGCTCATCACGGCGGGCTGCGAAGCGCGCGCCGAGCTGCCGTTCCACAAAATGCTCCTGAACGACGAGCTGCCCCTCACGATCGGCGGCGGTATCGGGCAGTCCCGCCTGTGCATGCTGCTGCTCGGCAAGGTGCACATCGGCGAGGTGCAGGCCTCCCTCTGGGATGAAGAAACCCGCCGCATCTGCGCCGAAAAAGGCGTTGTGCTTTTATAAAGGCGTCCCGCACCGGCACTGCATGGATACGATGATTGCCGAAAAGTATATGTGACGCGCGGCGGATATGGATTACGCAAAGGGCCGCCTCCTGCAGCAGCTGCGGGAGGCGGCCCGATATTTATTCGGTTTTTTCAAGATCCCAGATGCTCCGGCTGCGGCGGAAAATCAGGCAGGTCAGCATGCCGAGGAAGCCGATCACGAGGAACAGCAGCGCGGCGCCCGCGCCCTTTCCTGCGCCGAACAGGGTCGTCCACAGGCTGCCGGCGGGCTGCACCGCCATGAACGGCTCGAAGACGCTGTCCACGAGGAAGCCGCCGGCGAGGTAGCCGAGCGGGATCGTGAAGAACTGCAGCGTGTTGCGCGCCGCGTAAACGCGCCCCTGCATCCCGACTGGGATGCGCGTGCGCAGGAGCACGTCCATGTTGGCGTTCATCAGCGGGATGGAGATCCACCCGAGCACGGCCGCAACGCACCAGACGGGCAGCGAATGCCCGAGCGCAAGCAGGAAGTTTTCGGTGCTCATCGAAAACAGCAGGGCGTTGCAGATCACGCGCACGCGGCTTTTCGGCGCGGGCAGCAGCGAGACAAGCAAACTGCCCGCGAGCATGGCGAGCCCGGCGCAGGTGTTCACGGCGCCGAGCGCGCCCTCGCCGCCGTTTGGCCGCGAGAGCAGCATGGCGGGGAGCGCGGCGTTGTAAATGGAGGCGATCAGGTTGATCGCGGCGAGAAAGAGGATCAGAAGCAGAATGCCGCGGTTGTCGGCAAGGTAGCGCAGGCCGCGTCCGGCGGCGCGCAGCACGGGCTCCTTTTCGCGGTCTCCGCCGCTTTTGGGAATGCGGATGAAAAAGAGCAGCGTGCAGAAGGCCAGCGCGAAGGTGAGCAGGTCCAGCGCGAGCACGGCGCCAAGCCCAAAGAGGCCGAGCACCGCCGTTGCGGCGATCGGCGTCAGGACGGAGTTCACGGCGCTCGAAAGCGAACGCAGCCCGCTCGTGCGCTGAAAGTGCCGCTTTGGGATCAGCAGCGTCGAAGCGACCTCAGACGCCGGCTGCTGCACGGTGTTCATCAGGCCGTTCAGGATGTTGAGCGCGTACAGATGCCACACGGCGAGACGGCCGGTGTGCAGCAGGAGGAATACGGCGACCGTCGTGCCGGCCGCAAAGAGGTCGCAGACGAGCATCGTGACCTTTTTGTTCCAGCGGTCGCTCAGCGCGCCGGCGAAAATGCTCAGCAGGACGTACGGCGCGTAGGAACAGATCGAGAGCAGCGCCGTGCTGAGCGCGGAACCGCTCTGCCCGTATGCCCAGATGACAAGCGCGAAGCTCGTCATGCCGCTGCCGAGTGCGGAAAGCGCCTGCGTGGACCACAGCAGCAGAAACGGGCGCAGCGGACGCAGGGCGGAAAGCTTTGTTTTGAATTTTTGCATGATGACTTTGCTCCTTACAGTAAATTTCTGTTTCGGGAATGCAAAGTCTGCGGACGGTCATTGGCTCCATGCGGTCCCGTCCGGGATCAGACCCTGCATGGAGCTTTGACAATGCAAAGGATCATGGCTTGCCCTCCTTTTGAGCCGTTTGAGTCCGATTTTTCCTTGCTTTCAGTTTACCATGGTGCGCAGTGAAATGTCAACCCGGCTGCAGGGCGGCCGCAGGCAGGCGCGGCGCACGCCGGATTTATCCATGCAAAGTGGCAAACCGGGAATAAACTTTATGAAATTTAAGATTATTGTTGTAAACTTTCAGCGAATATGTTACCATATACTTGCAGAACAGGTGATACGCTGCTGCAAAGTTTTTCAACTCGATTACGACAAAACCCGCCGGTACTGGACCCTTCCTGATTTGGTTGCCGGCGGGTTCCTTTTTTATGGCCGACATGGTATACTTTAAGAAAAAGCGGAGGATGTGGTGCGGATGGAAAACTTCATCTGGGTGTGGCCGCTGCTTTCCCTGCCGGTGATGGCCGCGTTTTTCGGCATTTATGCGGCGACGCGTTCGCAGGGCGTCTCGCTCTGGCGTTCGGCGGCGAAATGCGGCGCGACCTTTACGGCGGTGATGACGGCTGTGGTCGGCGCGGTGCTGCAGGACCGCGGCGCGCAGGGCTGGCTGCTCGTGCTGGCGCTTGCGCTGTGCTGCGCGGCCGATTTTGCGATCGAGCGCAGCTTTATTGCGGGCGTCGTCGGTTTCGCGCTGGCGCATGCCGCGTTCATCGCGTATATCCTGCTTGCTGCGCGCCCGGTCTGGGCCAGCCTGCCGCTCGGCGCCGCGCTGTTCGCGGCGGCGTGCATCCTATTTGCCCGGGAGCTTCGCGCGCTCGGCGGCAAGGGGGCGGCGCTGCTTTTCTACCTGTCTCTTATACACATCTGACGCTGCCGACGAATTAGACGG
>USBH01000191.1 GCA_900552925.1 uncultured Oscillospiraceae bacterium | reverse complement strand
CATCTTGATTTCGGACGACGGCCGGTAGCCCTCGAGCCCCTCGAGCACGTTGCCCTCGGCGTCGATGCGCACGAGCTTTTCGGGCGTGATGAAGCTCTTGCTGATGCCGGTCGGCGTCGCAAGGAAGGTGCCATCGGGCAGCTTTGCCGACAGGTTGCCGTCGTTCGCGGCGACCCAGCCGCGCTGCCACATCTTATGGCAGATGTCGCACATCTGCTCTCTGAGTTCCATGTAAGAAAGTTCCATTTCGGGGTTCCTCTTTTTCCGTTATTTGTACAGCGGTCCGAAGTTCTTGCAGGCCCTGTAGTCCTGTCCTTCGGGGTCCATGCCGAACGCGTTCCAGACGGCCGGGCGGAAGATCTTTTCCTCGGGCACGTTGTGCATGCAGACCGGGATGCGCAGCATCGAGCAGAGCGTGATGATGTCCGCGCCGATGTGGCCGTAGCTGATCGCGCCGTGGTTTGCGCCCCACTTGTTCATCACGTCGTAGGCGGACTTGAACGCGCCCTCGCCGGTCAGGCGCGGTGCGAACCACGTGCACGGCCAGGTGTAGTCGGTGCGCTTCCAGAGCTTGTCCGAGACCTCGTCGGGCAGGTTGACGGTCCAGCCCTCGACGAGCTGCATGACCGGGCCGAGACCCTTGACGAGGTTGAGGCGCATCATCGTGACGGGCATCTCGCTGCGCGTGAGGAAGCGGGAGGAGAAGCCGCCGCCGCGGAAGTAGCCCATGTCGGCCTCGTTCCACGTCGTCGCCTTCAGGCACGCCTGGCAGTCCTCTTCGCGCATCTCCCAGAACGGCTTCATGACGCCGTTGCCGTTTTCGTCCTTCACCTCGCCGCACGCGTCGATGCAGGCCGCGCCGGAATTGATCAGGTGGATGAAGCCCTTCGACTCCCTCGCGACGCCCTCGAGCTCGTAGCCGGTCGCCTTCTTGACGGCCTCGGAGCTCCAGTAGGTGCGCACGTCGGCGAAGATCTGCGCCGTGTTCGTCAGCAGCTTGCCGAACAGCATGCTCACGCCGTTGAGCGTGTCGTTTTCGGTGGCGAGCACGTATGTCTCACGCGGGCCGTTCCAGTCGAACGTCGAGTTGAGCATCGACTCGGGGAAGTCGCAGTTCGGGTAGAAGTCCGTCCACTGGCGCTGGCCCTGGAAGCCGCCGGCGATCGCGTTGTGGCCGACCATTTCCTCCTCGCAGCCTGCGGGCAGGTTCGGGTTGCCGTTGTACAGGTCCTTGATGATGCACATCATCTTGACGACGAATTCCCAGTCCTTTTCCTTCTCCTCGGCGGTCTTCTGCAGCTCGGGCGGGTTCTTGTCGAAGCCCTCCGGGCAGTTGGCCTTCGTCCAGGCGAGCGCCTTTTCGTATTCGGCCTTGTCGTAGATGCCTTTTTCCATGCGGCGGATGATCTCGACCTCGTCGACGGATTCCACGCGCATGCCGAGGTATTCCTCAAAGAAATCGGGGTTCACGATCGAGCCGGCGATGCCCATGCAGATCGAGCCGATCTGCAGATAGGACTTGCCGCGCATCGTCGCGACGGCGACCGCGGCGCGCCCGAAGCGCAGGAGCTTCTCGCGCACATCGTCCGGGATTTCCGTCTCGTCGGCGTTCTGCACGTCATGGCCGTAGATGCCGAACGCCGGCAGGCCCTTCTGGGCGTGGCTTGCAAGCACCGAGGCCAGGTACACGGCGCCGGGGCGCTCGGTGCCGTTGAAGCCCCATACGCCCTTGATCGTGTTCGGGTCCATGTCCATCGTTTCGGAGCCGTAGCACCAGCACGGCGTGACGGTCAGCGTGATGTCGACGCCGGCCTTCTTGAATTTGTCGGCGCAGGCGGCCGCCTCACCGACGCGGCCGATCGTTGTGTCGGCGATAATGACCTTCACAGACTCGCCGTTCGAGTAGCGCAGGTTTTCCTCAAAGAGCTTCTTGGCGGAAAGCGCCATGTTCATGGTCTGCTCTTCCAGCGATTCGCGCACCTTCAGCGCGCCGCGGCGGCCGTCGATGGTCGGGCGGATGCCGATAACGGGGTAATCCCCCACAAGTCTGCTTTTTGCCATGTTTTTTCCTCCTGTCTGAAACTCATGCACCCGTGTACGCGCTGCGCGCGCCGCAGAATGCGGCCGGACAAAGCGGGCGCCGGGCCGGTGCGTCCGGTGCATGGAATACAGCTTCATTATAAGATGTTTTGCGGGCAAAGTCCATGGAAAAAGCAGGGGAGCGCGGCCGTAAAGCGGACAAATCTTTTCGCAGCAAATTTGTGCAATTCGGCCAAAAAATAAAGTGCGTGCAGCGCCGCAGGGCGCCGCACGCACCGAAGATACGCGGAATTACGCTTTGTCGAAGGATGGGTTAAAGGCGTAGAAGTTCTTGGAATCGAGCCGGTCCGTCGCAATGCGCAGCCCCTCGCCGAAGCGCTGGTAGTGGACGATTTCGCGTGCGCGCAGGAACTTGATCGGGTCGCGCACGTCGGGGTCGTCGGCAAAGCGCAGGATGTTGTCGTACGTCACACGGGCTTTCTGCTCGGCGGCGAGGTCTTCGTTCAGGTCGGCGATCGTGTCGCCGGTGACGGCGAAGGTGTTTGCGTTGAACGGCGCGCCGGACGCCGCAACCGGATAGACGCCGGTCGTGTGGTCGATGAAATACGTGTCAAAGCCCTGCTCCCGGATCTGCTCGGGCGTCAGGTCCCGCGTGAGCTGGTAAACGATCGTGCCGACCATCTCGAGGTGCGCCAGCTCTTCCGTGCCGATGTCGGTCAGGATCGCGCGCAGCTCGGGGTACGGCATGGCGTAGCGCTGGCTCAGGTAGCGCAGCGATGCGCCGATTTCGCCGTGCGGCCCGCCGTACTGGCTGATGATCAGCTTTGCGAGGGCGGGGTTCGGGTTTTTGATCCGGACCGGGTACTGCAGCTTTTTCTCATAAATCCACATTATTCGTTCGCCTCCGCTTCCCAGGGCCACGGGTCGCTGATCCACGCCCAGCGGCTCGTGTCGCGGGAGGTTTCGTTCAGCGGACCGTACTTGTCCTCGTATTCGGTTTTGAGTTTTTTATGCAGCGCGCGGTACTCCGCGAGCTTTTTGGAAGCCTCCACACAGTTGGGGTGTGAATCCAGATAGAGGTGAAGCTCCCACGCGGCAAACTGAACCGCGGAGATGCGGCGGCGCAGCCGGGCCTGGTCGTTCATCTCGGCTCACCCCGCCTTCCGTAAAACGGCTTGTCCAGAACGGGGAAAAGCGTGCCGGCATCCAGCGCGCGCTCCGGCTCAAAGGTCTGGCCCCACTGCTGGCAGGGCACGTAAGCCATGGCGGGCACCGGGTTTTCCGGCAGCGGGGTGCAGTTGCTGCGGACAGGGCAGGACTGCCCAATGACTATTTCAGCCATGCGTTCCGTCTCCTTTCTATGCGTTGCGCCGCTGGGCGGCGCGGGCTGCTTGCCCAAACCCATAATATGCGCAGGCTGTCCGCGGTGTGCTCAGTCGCGCTTTTCTGCGTCCTCGCCGCTCCGGTGCTTGCCGCGGGCGGGCAGAAAGCGCAGAAGGAGCACGGCCAGCGCTGCGCCGAAGCCGACGCTGAGCAGCGTGAGCCCCACGGTGAGGAGACGGTCGCGCAGGGTGTCGTAGGAGGCGGATGATGCGGAGGCCTGTCTCTTATACACATCTGACGCTGCCGACGAATTAGACGGTGTAGAT
>USBH01000190.1 GCA_900552925.1 uncultured Oscillospiraceae bacterium | reverse complement strand
AGATTAGCTGCAGTCTCGTGGGCTCGGAGATGTGTATAAGAGACAGGTGCAGCAGAACGCCGAGCGGCAGCCCGACCACGATGCCCATCAAAGAGAGCATCACGTTTTCGCGGAACACGTAGGCGCCGGTCTCCCGGGCGTGGAAGCCGAGCACCTTGATCGTCGCGATCTCGCGCACGCGCTCGGAGATGTTGATGTTGCCGAGGTTGAACAGCACGACGAATGCGAGCGCGCCGGCCGAGGCCAGCACGAGCGCCACGACGTAGTTGAGGCTCTGCATCATGTTGTCGATCATGCGGCGGGTGTCGGTGATGACGGAGACGGAGGCGACGCTGTCCTCGTTTGTCAGCGCGGCGGCGAGGCCGTACTCGTCGGCGTCCTCGTTCGTCCGCAGCAGCAGCGTCCGCGGCTCAAAGCCGTCGTCGAAGGCGCTGCCGTACGTTTCGCCGGTCATGTAGACGTAGTTCTGCACGTAGTTTTCGGCGAGGCCGACGACCTTGAGCTCCGCCTGGTCGGTGTCGGAGACCGAGACCGTCACAGTGTCGCCGATCTGCACGCCGGCGAGCTCCGCGAGCTTTTCGGTGATGACGATCTCGCCCGCGCCGGGGTACGGCACCGTTTCGCCGCCGCGGTGCAGGTCGATGATGTCGGTGATCGCCGGGTCGTCGGAGGCGACGAAGTAGACGGTTTTCGTCGTTTCGCGGCCGGTCAGCTCGCCGGACGTCATCAGCGCGGAAGCGCAGGCATCCGTCTCGGCGCCGTAATCGCGCGCGAGCGCTTCGGTCTGCGCGTCGGTCAGCGGGTCGGTGAAGGTGACCGACACGTCGTATTTCTGAATATCGTCGAACTGGTAATTCGCGATGTTCGCGACGGAATCGTGGATGCCGAAGCCCGTGAGCACGAGCGCCGTGCAGCCCGCGATGCCGAGGATCATCATGATCATGCGCTTTTTAAAGCGGAAGATGTTGCGCAGGGAGACCTTGTGCAGGAATTTCAGCCGCTTCCAGAGCGGCGTGATGCGCTCGAGCAGGATGCGCTTGCCCGGCTCCGGCGCCTTCGGGCGGATCAGGTCCGCCGGGGTGCTCAGCATTTCGTGGCGGCAGGCGAGGAAGGTCACGCCGGCCGAGCAAAGCAGCGAGGCGAGCAGCGCAATGCAGAAGAGCGCGGGGTCGTACAGGCCGACGAAGCCGGGAATCTGGTACAGCATGCCGTAGGCGATCCAGATGACGTAGGGGAAGAGCCAGCCGCCGCCGAAGTAGCCGATCAGGCAGCCGGCGGTCGCGGCGCTGCCGGCGTACAGCATGTATTTCGCGCAGACCGCGGCGCGGCTGTAGCCGAGCGCGCGCAGCGTGCCGATCTGCGTCCGCTCGTCGTCGACCATGCGGGTCATCGTGGTCGAGCAGACGAGCGCGGCGATCAGGAAGAAGAAGATCGGGAAGATCGTGGAGAGCTTTTCGACGATCTGCGAATCGCTTTCAAACGTGACGTAGCCGGTGTTGCCCTCGCGCGTGAAAACGTACAGTTCCGGCGCCTCGAGCGCCGCGAGGTCATCCTTCGCGTCGTCGATTTTCGCCTCGGCGTCGGCGATCTCGGTCTCAAATTCCTTAAGGCCGTCCTCGTAGTCCTTGAGGCCGTCCTCGTATTCGGCGCGGCCCTCCTCGAGGGACTGCACGCCCTCCTCGTAGGCGGCGACGCCGCTGCGGTACGACGCGATGCCGTCCTCAAACTCGACGAGCGCGCTGTAGGCCGCGTCGAGCTGCGCCTGCTGTTCGGCCTGCTGCTGCTCGAGCGTCATGAGGCCGCTGTTGTACTGCGTCCAGCTGTCGTCGAGCTGCGTGCGCGAGGCGGTCAGCTCGGCTTCGGCAGCGTCCAGCTCGGCCTTCGAAGCGTCGAGCTGTTCCTTTTCGGCCGTGAGCATCGCGCCGTTGTGGTCCAGCTCGGCCTTGCCCGACTCCAGCGCCGCGGCGGTCTGCTCGAGCGTGACGCGCGTCGCCTCGAGCTGCGCCTCCGTTTCGGCGGCGGTTTCGGGCGGCAGCGTGTCCTTTACGGCGTCGAATTCGGCGCGGGCCGTCTCATACTGCTGCAGGGCCGCCGTGTAGTCGGCGTAATTCTGGTTGTACGTGTCGACCGCGGCGCTGTACTGCGCCCAGCCGTCCTCCCAGAGCGCGATGTAGCCGTCGTACCGGGCTTTGCCGGCGTCGAACTCCGCCTTGCCGGATTCGTACGCCGCCTCGGCGGCCTCGAGCTGCGCGCGCGTCTCCTCGAGCGTCTGCCGGCCCGATGCGATCGCGCTGTCGAGCTGGTCCTGCCCGTCGTAATACTGCGCCCAGCCCGCGCTCAGCGCATCCTCCCAGGAGGAGAAGCCCGGCTGGAGCTGTTCGGCGCCCGCGTCGAGCTGGGCGGCCGCGTCGTCGAGCTGCGCCTTCGCGTCCGCAAGCTCGGCCTCGCCGTCGGCGATTTCCTGCGCGGCGTCGTCGAGCTTTGCCTTCGCGTCGTCGAGCTCGGCCTGCGCCGAAGCCCGCTGCTCGCTCAGCTCCGATTCGGCGTCGGCGATCTCCTGTTCGCCGTCGGCGACGAGGTCGTCAAAGCGCGTCTCGACCGAAACGACGGCGTCGCTTTCCACGGCGTCCGCGAGCGCGTCGACGTAGTCCTCGTATTCGTCGCTGTACAGCTCGAAATCGCCGCCGCATTTGACGTACAGCTCGGTGAAGTATTCGGTGTCGAAGCCCTCGGGCGGGATCAGCACAAAGGCGTCGAGGCTGCCGTCGCCGAGCGACGTGGTGCCGCGCTCGACGTTGATATACAGCGGCGAGCTGGCGAGGCCCGTGATCGTGTATTCCTTGTAGGCGAGAATGTTGTCCTCATCGGTCTCGGAAACCGTGATCTTTTGGCCGATCATGTCCTCGGAGAAGCGCCCGGCGTCGGCGAGGCATTCGTCGCCGCGCGTGGGCAGGCTGCCGGCCGTGAGCATCGGCTCGTTGATGCCGTCCGTCAGCATGTGCGCGCGGTAGACGGACTCCGTCTCGCCGTCCCGCGAGATGAAGTCCGCGTTGGCGGAGCCCGCGGCGGCCGTCACGCCCTCGACGGCCGAGACCGCCGAAACGTCCGCGTCGTCGAAGCCGATCGTCGAGAGCAGGCGCAGGTCGTACAGGGCCGTGTCGTTTATGTATTCGGTCGCCGTCGCGGTCATCACGGGGCGGGTGATCCGCAGGCCGGTCAGAAACGCGACGCCCAGCATGATGATGAGCAGAATCGCGAGATAGCGCCCGAGGCTGCCGGTGATGCTGCGCCGGATATTCTTTTTAAATGTCTTAGTCATAGAAAACCACCGTGCCTCGTTTACCACTCGATCTCCTCGACGGGCGTGATGTGCTCGTTCATGCGGATGGAGTGGATCGTGCCGCTCTTGACGCGGATGATCCGGTCCGCCATGCCGGAAAGCGCCGCGTTGTGCGTGATGATGACGACGGTCATGCCGTCGCGGCGGCAGGTGTCCTGCAGGAGCTTCAGAATCGATTTGCCGGTTTCGTAGTCGAGCGCGCCGGTCGGCTCGTCGCAGAGCAGCAGCTTCGGCCGCTTCGCGAGCGCGCGCGCGATCGAGACGCGCTGCTGCTCGCCGCCCGAGAGCTGGGCGGGGAAGTTGTTCAGCCGGTGGCCGAGGCCGACGGCCCGCAGCATCTCGTCGGCGGGGACGGGGTCTGTCTCTTATACACATCTCCG
>USBH01000189.1 GCA_900552925.1 uncultured Oscillospiraceae bacterium | reverse complement strand
TCCAGCTTGGTGAGCACGATGCCGGTCAGGCCGGCGGCCTCCTTGAACACGCGCGCCTGGTTGACGGCGTTCTGGCCGGTCGTCGCGTCGAGCACGAGCAGGACCTCCTTGCTGCACCCCGGCAGGCTCTTGTCGATGATGCGCGAGATCTTCGCGAGCTCGTCCATCAGGTTTTTCTTGTTGTGCAGGCGGCCCGCCGTGTCGCAGATCACGACGTCGCAGCGCCGCGCCTTCGCGGCCGAGATCGTGTCGAACACGACGGCCGCCGGGTCCGCGCCCTCGGCGTGCTTGATGATCGGGACGCCCGCACGGTCCGCCCAGACCTCAAGCTGCTCGATCGCCGCCGCGCGGAACGTATCCGCCGCGCCGAGGATCACGCTCTTGCCCTCCTTTTTCAGGCGGGATGCGATCTTGCCGATCGTCGTCGTCTTGCCGACGCCGTTCACGCCGATCACGAGGATCACGGAGGGCTGCGTGTCAAGATGCAGCGCGTTGTCGCCGTCGATCATCTCCGTGACGACCTCCTCGAGCAATCCCATGATCTCGTTCGGGTCGGTTATGCCGCGCTCCTTGACGCGGGCGCGCAGCGTGTCGCAGATGCGCTCCGCGGTGTTCACGCCGACATCCGCCATGACGAGCAGCTCTTCCAGCTCCTCGAACAGCTCCTCGTCGATTTTCGTAAACGCGTGCAGCATCGAATGGATCTGGCTGCTGATGTTCTCGCGGGTCTTTTTGAGCCCCGCCTTGATTTTGTCAAAAAAGCCCATGCAGGCACCTCTTTTCCGAAAATTAGCTGTGCGCCGGCCTTATTTCAGGCCGAGCTTCTCCTCCACCTCATGCGCGCGCAGGGACAAAAGCTTCGAAATGCCCTGGTCCTGCATGGTGACGCCGTACAGCACGTCGGCTTCCTCCATCGTGCCGCGGCGGTGGGTGATCGCGATAAACTGCGTATGGTCGTTCATGCGGCGCAGGTAGTTCGCAAAGCGCGTGACGTTCACGTCGTCGAGCGCCGCCTCGATCTCGTCGAGCATACAGAACGGCGGCGGGCTGACGCGCATGATCGCAAAGTAAATCGAAATCGCGACCAGCGCCTTTTCGCCGCCCGAAAGCAGCTCGATGTGCGAGACGATCTTGCCCGGCGGGTGCACCTTGATCTCGATGCCGGAGTTCAGGATGTCCCCCTCGTCCGTGAACGAGAGCGACGCCGAGCCGCCGCCGAAAAGGTCCTTGAAAATCCTCCCGAACTGCTCGTTGATGACGGAAAAGCGCTCGGTGAACTGCGTCTGCATCCGGCGCGTCAGGTCGTCGATCAACTTCAGAAGCTCGGCCTTCGACTTCTCGACGTCGTCGGTCTGCGCTTTCATGAACGTGTAGCGCTCCGAGACTTCCTTGTATTCGACGACCGCCGCCACGTTGACGGCGCCGAGCGCCTTGATCCTGTTCTTGAGCTCCGTAAGACGGCGCTGCGCCGCGGGCACGTCCTCGATCGTGATGCCGATCTCCTCGGCCTCCCGGCGCGTCAGCTCGTATTCTTCCCAGAGCTTTGCGATGATCGTGTCGTATTCGCGCCGAAGCCCCTCCAAACGCTCCTGCAAACGCTCGACCTCGCGGCCGACGCTCTCGCGCTTTCCGGAGGTCTCACGCTCCGCCGCGCGCAGCTCGCCCGCGCGCTGCTCGAGCGCGGCGCGCCGGCCGGCGATCTCCTGCACGGCCGCGCGCTTTTCCTCGGCCGCCGCGCGCAGCGACGCCACTTCGCCGCGCAGCGATTCGATCTGCGTGCCGCGCGCTTCGATGCGCGCCTCGCACGCTTCGATTTCCACGCGGAGCTGCTTCACGCGGCCGGAGCGGTCCGAAAGGCGCGTTTCCAGCGCCTCGATCGCCGTCGTCAGCGTCTCCCTGTCCTTCTCGACCGAGAGCCCGAGCATGCGGATCTCCTGCAGCCGGTCGGACATCTCGTTGCATCGCTGCATCTGTTCCGCGCGGCTGTCGGTCATGCCCTCCATGCGCGCGCGTATCTTTTCCGCGTCCGTCTCGAGCGACGCGATCTGCGCGGCCGCCTCCGCGGCCGTCTGCTCCAGCGACGCGATGCGCCCTGCGGCATTCTCCTGCTCCGCAAGCAGATCCCTGTACTGCCGCTTCTGCGTCTCGACGTCCCGCTCCACGCGTGTGATCTCCGCCGCAAAGCGGATCTCGTCTTCATGCAGCACCGTCAGCGCGCTGCGCGCCGCGTCCAGCTCGGCCGAAGCGTTCGCCGCTTCCTGCCGGGCCGCCTTAAAGCGCGCCGCGGCTTCCTCCGCCGCCGCATGCAGCTTCTGCGCTTCGCCGCGGATGCGCTCGATTTCGGCTGCGCGGCTCAAAAGGCCGGAGTTGCGCGCCGCCGAGCCGCCGGTGAACGAGCCGCCCGCGTTGACGACCTGCCCGTCAAGGCTCACGACGCGGAACCGGTAGCGCAGCTTCCGCGCGATCTCGGCCGCGCGGTCGAGGTTCTCTGCGACGACCGTGCGGCCGAGCAGGGAATCGCGGATGCCCGTGTACTGCGCCTCACAGCGGCACAGCTCCGAGGCGACGCCCACAAAGCCGGGCATGCCCTCCATCTCGCGCCGGTCGAGCGCCGTGCCGCGCACCGTGCTCAGCGGCAGGAACGTGGCGCGGCCGGAGTTGCGCTGCTTCAAAAGGCGGATGGCCGCCTTGGCCGCGTCCTCCGAATCGACGACGACGTTCTGCATCGCCGCGCCGAGCGCCGTCTCGAGTGCGACCGCGTATTCGCGCGGGACGTGCAGCAGCCGCGTCACCGGGCCGTGGATGCCCTGCAGGTTGCCGCGCTCCCGCTCGCGCATGACGGTTTTGACGCTCTGCGTGAAACCCTCCAGGTTCCGCTCGAGATCCTCGAGCAGCTTTGCGCGGCGGGCCTGCTCGTTTGCGTCGAGCAGCAGCCGGTCGGCCTCCGCCTTCAGCGCGTCGGCCTTCTTTCTGCGGGCGTCAAGCCGCAGGCTGTGGCCCTGCACGGCGTTTTCCGCCGCCTGTATGCGCGCCTGCGTGTCCTGCGCCATGCCCTGCAGCGCCTGCGCCTCCTCTTCGAGCGCCTGCCCCTGCGCGCGGCTTTCGGCCAGCGCGGCGTCCACCGTGTCATTCCGGGTGCGGATCTCCTGCAGAGAGGATTCCGCCTCCGCGCGGCGCACGCGCGCCTCGGCGAGTTCGGCGTTGCGCGCGGCGAGCTGGGCCGTCACGGCGTCGATCTCCTTCGTCGCGCCGTCCGTTCCGGCACGCAGCGCCTCGAGCTCCGCGGTAAAGGCAATGAAATCGGAATTGTGTGCGGCGATCTCCGCTTCCTTTGCCTGCACCGCGGTTTCCTTTTCCACAATCTCGGCCCGGATCTCCTGCTCCGAGCGCGTGTTTTCCTCGATCTCCCCGCGCAGCCGCTCGATCTGCTCGCGGTCGTGCCGGGTGTCGTTTTCGACGACCGAGATCTCGCCCTCCTTGCGGGTGGCGCTCTCGTCGGTCGAGGCCGCCTCGGCGCGGATGGCGTCCATCTGCGCGGTGCAGCCGTTCGTCTCGGCGAAATTCTGCTCGATCTGCCGCGCGATCTCCTCGAGCGCCGCTTCCGCCTCGTTGTAGTCGCTCTCGGCGACGCCGATCTTTTCCTCCACCTCGCGCACGACGCGGCCGGAGCGGTTCAGCGTTTCGAGCCAGAGGCCGATCTCGAGATTCTTTTTCTCCGCGTCGTAGGCGATGAATTTCTCG
>USBH01000188.1 GCA_900552925.1 uncultured Oscillospiraceae bacterium | reverse complement strand
ACGAGATTAGCTGCAGTCTCGTGGGCTCGGAGATGTGTATAAGAGACAGGTGGTGGTCGGTGATCACGACGTCCACGCCGAGTTCCCGCGCGCGCTCCACCTCGCGCACCGAGGAGATGCCGTTGTCGACCGTGACAATCAGCGAGACGCCGAGCGACGCGAGGTGCTCGACGGCGCCGATATTCATGCCGTAGCCCTCGCCCTCGCGCTGGGGTATGTAATACAGCACATCCGCGCCGCGCGTCTCCAGATAGCTGTACACCATCGAGGTGGAGGTGACGCCGTCGGCATCGTAGTCGCCGTAAACCGCGATCTTCTCCATCGCGTCGATCGCCCGCGTGATGCGCTCGACCGCGCGGTCCATATCCTTGAGCAGGAACGGGTCCGTCAGCGGCGCTCCCGCACCGAGGAACGATTCGATTTCCTCCGCGCCGTCGAAGCCGCGTATATTCATGAGCATTGCGAGAAAAAATGGAATATGGTAGGCCTGCGCGAGCGCCGCCGCGCGGTCCTTATCGAGAGGCCGGACCTCCCAGTTTCGGATATTCATAATCGGGTCTTCCTTCTTCATGCGCGCCGCCGAAAACGCCTGCCGGCGCGCATCCGCTATCATCAATTCTAAAAAGATATTTTAGCATTTTTTCGGCGATTATTCAACTAAAATCCGCAATTTACCGAAATTCCGCGGCCTGCCGGCCGCCGTACCCGGACGCACGGCGGCGCGCAAATGCGAATATTCTGTTAAAAAGCAAAAAGGATATAGAAAAAGGCGCCGTCCTGTGCTAAAATAAAAACAGAGAATTGTCGTTTTCGGGAAAGAGGTGTCGGCATGGACAAAAAAGAACAGCAGCCCAAAGCAGCGCAGCCGTCTTCGGAGCCGGCGAAGACCCCGTCTCCCGCTGCGCACGGAGACGAAGAGCACAAGGGCGGCAACTACATGTTCGCCCTCAAGGTGCTCGCCATTCTGGTTGCGATCATTTTGGTGATTGTCATTCTGCAGGCCAGCGGCGTCCCCGTCGCCATTCGGGACTGGTTCCGCGAAGTCACGGACCAGATCGCCGGCGCACCGTTCCCCTTCCTTTGAGCCGCTGAACCGATCCTATGCAGGCAGCCCGCCGCTCCCCAAACGGGAAGCAGCGGGCTGTTTGTTTTGCGCGTTATGGATTTCTATGCGGGCGTTTTCCGGATCATTCCGCCTCCGAGCTGGAAGACGGTGCCTCGTTCGAGACCGTCACATGCGCCGTGTACGTTCCGGTTGCCCAGCAGGATTCCGCATTGTTGATCGTGACCGTGACCGGCACCTCCAGGTTGCCGCTCTGGTCGCCGATCGAGGAGAGGTCGACCGTGCAGAAGACGGAATCTCCGGTCAGGCGCGACACCTGCGCCGCCGTACCGACGACGCGCACCTGCAGGCTCGCCGTGGAGAGGTCGGCGGTCTTGCCCTCCGGCACATTGATCACATCGATGTTCCGCGTTGTCAGCGTCGTTTCGGTGTAGCCGTTCATGTTGAACGTGACCGTCGCCGTCTCCACGCGGCTGATATTCGTCACGCCGGTCGGCACCGGAATCGCCACCTGGAACGTCGTATTCGAGGGCGTCACGTCGAGGAAATTGATCGGCGTCGCCAGCGTCAGAGACGTGTACTGCGACACCGTCTCGCCTTCACCGGCGATCTCGATCGTCTCCGGATCGATCGTGATGCGGTTCTCGGCAAAGCTGTCCGGCTTGTTGCGGATGTCGGCGACCAGCTCGACCGTCTGCCGGCTCGTCACGGGGATCGAGACGTCCACCGTGTCGTCGCTGAGCTCCAGATAGTTTTCAGCCGGGTCGATCACATCGCCGTTCACGTCGTACAGCGTGACCTTGCAGGAGATGGACTTCGACTGGGTCAGCGGGTCCGAGAACGAGTAGACGAGCGCCGCGCGCGCAATGCGGTTGACGGCGCTTTCCGGGCCGGATATCGTGATCAGGTCCGTAGAAAGCGTCGGCGTTGTCGGCGCGTAGTAGTCCTCGGCCACCGTGTACTGAATATTCGGCTCGAGGGAAAGCTGCACTTCCTTGTACCGGTCGTACGTCACGGTGATTTCCGGCGGGGAAACGCTTTCCACCTCATACTCGGCCAGCGTGTTGCCGCTTTTGGCGGCGCGCAGCGTCAGCGTGGCCTGCTGCATCGAATTGCCCGTAAGCATCGAGGTCGAGGGGTCGAGCGTCGCCGTCACCTCCAGCTCCTCCGGGGTCACGCGGTTCGTAATCAGAGAATTGCCCGTGATGGAGACGTCGGCCGTATAGGCACTGCTGTTGAAGACGCGGACGCCCGCCTCCTGCGCCGCCTCGGACACCTCGATGTTGATCGGCACATTGCTGACGACCGTCGCGCGGTTTTCGCCGCTCGTCGCCATCATGATGAACCAGATGACCGTCGCGCACAGGATCGAAAAGATCAGAAGCAGCGTATTGTTTTCGAACGCGCGCAGCATTTTGCTCCGCTTTTTCTCGCCCGAAGGCGTCTTTTCCTTGTTGTCCGGCATCACTTTTTCACCGCCCTTTTCCCGCGCAGGAAGCTGAGGCCGCGGCGCACCGTGGACGTCTTTTCCTCCTGCGGGATCAAATAGCTTTCGAGCACATCGCGCAGCGTGTCGCGCGTGAAGCGGCGCGCCAAAACGCCGTTGACCGCCACGGAAATCTGCCCGGTCTCCTCCGAAACGACGACGACGACCGCATCCGATTCTTCGCTGACGCCGAGCGCCGCGCGGTGGCGCGTGCCGAGCTCCGCCGAAACGGAGGCGTTCTTCGTCAGCGGCAGAATGCAGCCCGCCGCATGGATCATGCCGTCGCGGATGATCATCGCGCCGTCGTGCAGCGGCGCCTTATTGAAGAAGATGTTGCCGACGATCTGCCCGGACGGCTCGCAGTTGATTTTTGTGCCCGTCTCTATGATTTCGCCGAGCTTCGTCTGGCGCTCGAACACGATCAGCGCGCCCATTTTGAGCTGCTGCAGAATGCCGACGCCGTCCACAATCGCGTTGATCGCCTTGCGTATGCGCTGCCTTTCCTCATCGCGGTCGCGGCCGGTGACCGCATCCGCAATCGATTTGCTCATATTGCTGCGGCCCATCTGCTCCAGCGCCTTGCGGATCTCCGGCTGAAAAACGATCAGGATCGCGACGAAGGCGAAATTGAAGAAGTAGTACAGCACCTGGCTGACCATCACCAGCTGCAGGTAGCCGGAAATCAGGAACAAAAAGACGAGGAGCAAAAGGCCCTTGACAAGCTGGCCGGCGCGCGTCTCGCGCACGAGCTTGATGGCGCCGTACAAAAGCAGCCCGATAATCAGGATATCTATCGCATCTTTAAACTGGAAACTTCTTGCAATGCTCAACACCCATTCCCACCAGGATGCAACCGCATCGAGAAACCTTTCCACGTCCTTCACCTCTTTTGCGCTGCACAAACGCATAATCTGTATATAGTTTAGCATAAAGCGCCGCCCATGAAAAGGGGAAACGCCGGATTTTTCCTGTCGAATCCCGTCGTACGGCCTTTATTTACATTTCGTTCATTTTTGTCCGCGCACAGCCGGCGCCTTCTGCAGCGCCGACACCGCGCGGATCAGCCCGTCCACCTGCCGGTCGTCCGTAAACGCGGAGGGCGAAACGCGGACCGCTCCGCCGCATGCATCGCTGTCGGTCCCCCTGTCTCTTATACACATCTCCGAGCCCACGAGACTGCAGCTAATCTCGT
>USBH01000187.1 GCA_900552925.1 uncultured Oscillospiraceae bacterium | reverse complement strand
GTCGGCAGCGTCAGATGTGTATAAGAGACAGGCATGAGATGGCGCATCTCTACAATCTGGTTCATGGCATCCAAGACGTAAGCAACAACGGCTACTACCACAACCAGAAATTTAAGGCCACCGCTGAGGCCCACGGCCTGCATATCGAGAAGCACGCCAAGTATGGCTGGACGGCAACGACGCTGGCCCCGGAGGCGGAGGCATGGATCAGAAAAACTTTGGGCGAGGACAAGATCAACGCCAGCCGCTTGCCGGTGGAAGGCACCACCAAGGGCGGAAGTAAGAAATCCATTAACCGCAGCATCAAATATGTCTGCCCCTGCTGCGGCACCATTATCCGGGCAACGCGGGAGGTCAATGTAATCTGCGGGGATTGCGGAGAGGCTTTCGAGCGGGAATAAGAAAAAAGCGGGGGCCGCGAGGTTCCCGCTAAATTGTTCTCTTTGAAAGAAGCGGCTCTATCTGGGGAGGGATACTTTTTAGCGTTTCCTCGTTTCTGGCATATACGGGCCGGACAAGGGTGTGCAAAAATGAGCCGCCATGGGATTATGTGATCGCCGCAATAGGAAGCGGGCTGATGGCGGCTTGTTCCACCGAGTCCCCGGAAAACAGAAAAAGCCCGGAAAGCCCATAATATCAGGCTTTCCGGGCATAGATACAAAAACAGCCCTCCGATTTGGAAGGCTGTTTTTGTATTAAAGATTGTTCCTTAATATGGTACCGATGTTCATAACGAAACTAAAAATAAAAGTCCAAGTGTCCGTATGAACACTCGGACTGTAAAGGTAAGAAAAAAGATCGCCTGTTCCACATTTTGTTCTAGTCTTTCGGTCTTTCCTTGTTAGGAAGGGGGATTCCATTTTCATCCCGATTTATGGGATATGCTTTAAGATGAAAACTAATACAGTGGTCGGCACATGGTATGTCCATTTCATATTTTTCTTTGTTGCCCCTATATGTAAAATCGCCGCCGCATCGAATGACTTCGCACCATGTATATACTTGTATCATCGTTTTGGGACACATTCCGCTTGGACATTCGTATTGAAAAACAAACTTATCTCCTTTTTCTAGACCAAGCCTGCAATGTTCGGCTTTCCCATCTGTAGCAGTTAGCTCAAATTCCCAATCCTCTGTACACCATTTCCTCATAACTAACCCTCCCTTACCCAATATACAAACTGTGAAGCTAAATGAAAGCCGAGAACTCGTCCGCCCTTCTGATACAATGGTTTTACCACAAACACAAATTGCTCCCGAAAGGAGACGAGTCTTCGTGGCAGAATTATATCAGTTATGCTGCCCAAAATGCAACAACCAAACGGACCTTATTGCTTACGCAACATCATCCAAATGTGTAAATTATGTTTTTAGACTATACCAGCAAGCATCGTCTTTTGTCCCCAAAAGACTTTTACAGGAGCCCTGTAACCCGCAAAAAGAAAACAAGGACAGCCCACAAAGACTATCCTTGCTTCTGAATGTCGTTATGAACATTCAAACTGGTCCGAGTGACAGGAGTTGAACCTGCGGCCTCTTGAACCCCATTCAAGCGCGCTACCAAAACTGCGCTACACCCGGGCAACGCAATTTATTATACACGATCTCAAACGAAAAAGCAAGATGTTTTTCTGAAAATCTTTTTAAGGCTGCGTGCGTTCCGGAAGCGGCGCGGCGGCTTCCGGCGCGCTGCACAGGTGCAGCCGCCCGTCTTCCAGCCGGTAGACGCGATCCATGCCCGCGAGATGCTCGTAATGGTGCGTGATCATGATGACGGATTTCTCCTGCATCTCCCGCACGATCACGCTGTGCAGGTAAGCGTCGGATTCCGCGTCGAACCCGGCGGTCGCCTCGTCGAGGATGACGACCGGCGCGTCCTTGAGCAGTGCGCGCGCGACCGCGAGCTTCTGCTTTTCGCCGCCGGAGAGGCGCGCGCCGTTGCGTCCGATCTGCGTGTTTTCCCCCTCGGGCATGCGGCCGACATAGCCCGAAACGCCGCTGACGCGCATCGCGGCCTCCACGCGCTCGCGTCCGGCGCAGCCGGTCAGGTCGACGTTGTCGGCGATGCTGCCGAAAAACAGGTACGGCTCCTGGCTGACGACCGCGAACAGCCCGCGGTAGGCCTCCAGCGGAAACGCGCGCACGTCCTGCCCATCGGCCAGCACCGCGCCGGTCTGCGGCTCGTAAAAGCGCAGGAGCAGGTTCAGGATCGTCGACTTGCCACTGCCGTTCTGCCCGATGATCGCGACCTTTTCGCCCGGCTCCACATGAAAGCTCACGTCGCGCAGGATCTCCCGGTCTTCCTCGTAGCGGAAGCCGACGTGCTCGAAGGCGAGGCGCGGCGCCGCGCGGCGCAGGCAGGCGGTGCCGTCGTCGGTCTCCACCTCCATGTCGAGGAAGCGGAACAGCCGCTTGGCTGAGGGCAGCACCCGCGCGAAGTACATCTTCAGGTTCATCAGCGCCGAAACCGGGCCGGTCACATAGCCGGAATACGAGGCGAACGCGAACACGGCGCCAATCGTCAGGCTGCCGCTGCAAATCAGGATGCCGCCGAGCAGGTAGAGCAGCAGCGTGACGCCCCACTCGAGCAGCGATTCCCAAAGGCTGTTCCACGCGTCGATCATCGTGCTCTTTTTCTGCAGGCGCAGCACGGTTTCCTGCTTTTCCCGAAACGCCCTGTCCCGGCTCGCAAACAGGTTCCACAGCTTGATCTCGTCGACGCCGTTGAGGTTGTCCCCAAACCAGCGCGAAAAATCGCGGCTCGATTCGATCATCTCGTCCATGGCGCGCTCCTGCCGTTTCGAGAGCGTGCGCACGAGCAGAAACTTGAGCGGCACCATGGCCAGCACGACGAGCGCGAGCCGCCAGCTGATGATGAAAAGGCCGATGAGGCCGCTGAGGATGCGGAACACGTAGCTGAGGCTCAGGATCGTATAGCGGTCGGTGATCGACGAGACCTGCGAGACGTCCATTTGCAGGAAGCTCAGGATCTCCGCGTTGTTCTTGTCCTCGAAATAGCTCTTCTTCAGGTGCAGCAGCTTCTGGAAGGCCTGCAGAAACACCGTGTAGAACGAGGCGTTGTGCACGTCGGCAAAGATGCGCGTCTGCAGCATTTCCGCGCCCTGGTTCAGCAGCACGAGCGCCGCCAGAACCAGCACGGAGCGCACGAGCACTGTCATGTCCTTCTGCAGCATGCCGTCGTCCGTGATCGACTGGATCACGAGCGGCTGCAGAAAGCCGATGACCGTGCAGCCCGCGAGCAGAAGGCCCGCAAGCACGAATTCCTTTTTAAAGGGCTTCAGGTAGGACAGGATGCGCAGCACAGCCGCGCGGTTTTCCCGCTTCACGACCGCCGCCCCCGCCGTGCGGAACGCGCACCTGCGTGCGGCGTACCGGCCGTTTTATTGTAAGTGTTTTTCTGCCTCAATGCCATTCCCTCCGCTTTCTGCGTGTGATCGTATACAGTATAGCATTTTGCGGCACGGGAATCAATCGCCGGCGGCGAAAACACGGCGGCTTTCCGTCCGAAGCGATCGCGCGGCGGAAATCACTTGTCCGTCTGTTTCTTTTCGCCGGTCGTTTCCGTCAGCTTTTCGTTCAGGCGCTGACTCTGCGTCCCGAAGTAAAAGGCGATCACGACCGAAAAGACCGTGAGAAAATCCTGCCCCGTGATCTTGCCGGAGAGCGCCAGGCAGGCGAATACGACCGTCAACACGATCGTCACGATGCTCTTGACGCCTGTCTCTTATACACATCTCC
>USBH01000186.1 GCA_900552925.1 uncultured Oscillospiraceae bacterium | reverse complement strand
GATTAGCTGCAGTCTCGTGGGCTCGGAGATGTGTATAAGAGACAGATATGCTGGTGCGCCGCATGTTCCGCACGCTTTACCCGATGGGCTACACCTTCCGCCTGTACCACCCGGGCTGGGTGCGCTCGTACATGAGCGGCAAGAAATCCACAGTCGGCAATTTTGAGCCGGAGGAAACCGCGGCGGTCGCATACCGCCAGTTCACGACCGACCGCGAAGCCGAGGACGTGCTCGTCATGACCGACGTCAGCGACGAGATGTGGCCGTACTGAGAGGGGGAGCGCGATGAACAGGATTGTACTTTTGATGGAGACCGGGCGCCCCGCGGTCAAAGAAGCGGCCGCGTGGTTCGCGGCGCACGGGGATAAGGTGTATATCGGCGTGCAGGAAATGATGCCGCAGCGCCTTGAACAGGCGGAATACCTCGTGTTCGACCCGCTCGTGCCGGAGAGCCTTGCGGCTGCGGTCGAAACCGTGGAGCAGGCGGACGGCAGGCTCGACATCCTCGTCGTCGGCGCCGCGTGCCATCCGCAGGACGGGGAGATCGGCGCCGGGCACGACAGCGCGGTGCTGGTGGATGCGATGATGCGCAACGTCTATGGCAGCCGCAGCACGGCGGAGGCTTTTCTGCCGCTGCTGCGCCGCGGCATGAAGCGGATCGCGGCGATCACGGAGATCGAATCGAGCAACAGCTGGAGCACGGGCAAGACGGATCTCGCCTACCACGCTTCGCTGGCCGGGCTCAACATGATGGGGAAGATCCTCTTCAACCATCTGCGCCCGGAGGGCTTTACGTTCCGCTGGTACTGCGACGACGGCGCGCCGGGCGGCATGTGCGCGGCGGATTACATCACATCCGGCCTGTGCTACGACGAAAAGGAGCCGTATATCCATTCCGATGAGAACCGGCTCGTCCTGCGGGACGCCTGGCTGCGTGAGATCTCGTGGTGAGCGCGGCGCAGAACAGAACCATATAGAAGAAGGACGCCTTGCGCAGCGGATGCGTCAGGCGTCCTTTTTTGTGTTTTCCGTACAATTTGGAGCGGTTCACAAACCGTGTACAGGTCAGGGCTTTTTTATTTTATGCTTTGAATAGCGCACCAGTTTGCGTATACATGTGCAGAACACACTTGCAATGCCGCTCAGAATTATAGCGGGAGGAAAGTGGTAACAAAAGCTAATTGGAAGATATTCCAAACGGAATTGCTCTACCATTCCATCAAAATACCAAAAAGCGGAACCGCCGATAAAAGTCATGGACATGGTCATGTATGACCATGCTTCCAAAAAAGAATAAACTGATTGTTGACAGATAGAAGCACTGTGTGCGGTTAACACAGATACATTAATCAGCAGGAAAATGATGAGAACGGCCTTTGCTTGAGAGTATGTGTGCTCAAGTAGAAAAGTATAAATACAAGGGGAGAACAAAATGAGAAGCAGAGCAACCGAACAGAAAAGAATTTGAATGAGGTTTTGCTTTACTGGCAAACAAAATCTGTTTAGACAATGGTATCGCTGTAACCGATTTCTCTGTTTCATAAAGACTTCTCCTGATTTCTATGTAATTAAAATATCTGCATTTCAATTATATATCTTTTAATTCCATAAATCAATATAAACAAATCCTGGAAATCTCCAAAAAATAGGGCGTAAAGTCTTATAGTATAGAAAAAGGAGATGAACGCATGGATTATGAAGCGTGGTTCGCGGCGCGGTTGGCTGCGCTCCGCATGGAAAAGGATGTCTCGGCACGGGATATGAGCCTTTCGCTTGGGCAGAGCGAGAGCTATATCAATAAAATTGAGAACAGACGCACGCTCCCTTCGCTGAAAGGGTTCTTTTATATCTGTGCGTATCTGGAAATTACGCCGGAGGAGTTTTTCAACACGGAAATGATTTCTCCGGGGAAAACAAAAGAAATTGTGCGGGAAATCGGAAAGCTGTCTCCGGCGCAGGCGGAGCACGTGCTTCAGATTATCCGCGACCTCAATGGCAGGGAAAACAGATGAATATCGGCGGTGCGAAAGCGTAGCTTGTATGCGGTGCCAAAAGCAGAGCGCCCGGTCCGTTTTGTGCGGACCGGGCGCTTTATGCGCGCAGTTTTCCGAGCAGTCAGGCCGTGACCTCTTTGGTGATGTTCCGCAGCCACTTTTTCTGGCGGTAGCGGATGTAGACGAAGGGCATCTTCGCGAATTCGTCGCAGCTCAGAATCAGGTAAACCCAGAGCGGCGGGAGGTTCCAGACAAACGCCGCGATAAAGCCGAGCGGCGGGATGCCGGGGATCCAGCCGAAGATGAACGCCGCGTTCAGGCCGATGTTGAGCACGAGCGCGACCGAGTTGAGCACCGTGCTGACGCGCACCTGCTCGATGCTTTTCATCGCGCTCAGGTACGGCTGCGAGAGCGAGAGGAAGAGATAGGAGAAGCCGACAACGCGCAGGTATTCCGCGCCGGCGGCGATCATGTCCGGGTCGTCCGTGTAGATGCGCATCAGCGCCTCCGGGAAAAAGACTGCGCCGACGAAAAACACCGCGCCGACAAAGACGGAAATCTTCAGGCCGATCGCGAGGACCTTTTCCACGGCGGAGAGGTCGCCGCGGCCCCAGTACTGCGCGGAGAGGATCGTGATGCCCGCCGCGAGGCCGCCGTTGATCATGTTGAGTAAAAACTGGATCTGCCCGGCGAGCGAGCCGGCGGCGAGCGCCGTCTGGTTTACGTAGCCGAGCATCAGCGTATCGGCTACGCCGACGGCGGCTGTGATGAGCTGCTGGATCGCGATCGGCATGACGATCGAGAAGAAGGAGCGGTAGAATTGCCTTTTCTGGGTGTCCTGCATGGGAAAAAACAGCCCTTTCCAAAAGAGAATCTCAGTTGAAAAAGAGAATCTCAGTTGATCTGATTGTACGATACTTTCCGGCGCTTGTCTACCGCAAATTTGCCGTTTTCTGCCGGAATTTGCGCAACACGGCGTTTGGGGGCTTCGGTTTATGCCCGGCGCGTATGCAGGCCGATAAGAAAAAAGTATTTTACACGGCCGCCTTTTCTGCTTATAATTTGAAAAGTGACAGAAAGTGAGCATGCGCTCAAATTTGAATAGAAGGAAAGGGATCGAAATGATGGGGAAGGTCTTTGAAAAACTGACGCTGGACGAAGAGCGCGCGCTGTACGGCGAGCGGGATATAGAGGTCCGTCAGTGCTTGTTCGACGGCCCGGCGGACGGGGAATCCGCCCTGAAGGAATGCAGCGGCGTCCGGGTTGAGGACTGCGATTTTCACCTGCGCTACCCGTTCTGGCATGTGACGGACGGCCTTGTGCGCGACTGCCGCATGACGGAGACCTGCCGTGCCGCGTTCTGGTACGACCGGAATGTGCGCATCGAGAACAGCCGCCTCGGCGGCATCAAGGCGCTGCGCGAGTGCGACGACACCGTGCTCAGCGGCTGTGCGATCGAGTCGACGGAATTCGGCTGGTTCTGCCGCGGCCTCAAAATCCGGGACTGCACGCTGAAGTCGGAGTACCCGTTCATGCAGACGCGGGACATGGAGATCGAAAACCTGCAGATGCAGGGCAAGTATTCGTTCCAGTATGTGGAGAACGTCACGATCCGCAATTCGGTGCTCGATACGAAGGACGCGTTCTGGCACGGCAAGAACATCACGGTCGAGGACAGCGTCATCAAGGGCGAGTACCTCGCCTGGTACAGCGAGAACCTGCGCCTCGTGCGGTGCAGGATCTGTCTCTTATACACATCTCCGAGCCCACGAGACTGCAGCTAAT
>USBH01000185.1 GCA_900552925.1 uncultured Oscillospiraceae bacterium | reverse complement strand
GTAGCATATGTCCTTGGAGAGGGACAATAAAAACTACTACTCTATAATACAAGGACGATGTTTTTATGGACAAGCTCTTATACGGCGTCGCCTATTACGACGAGTACATGCCCTATGAACGGCTGCAGAAGGACATGGAAATGATGAAAGCGGCGAATATCAATGTGATCCGCATCGCGGAATCCACGTGGTCCAGCGAGGAGCCGCAGAACGGCGTCTTTGACTTCACGCACGTGGAGCGCGCGCTCCGTGCGGCGCAGGAGGCGGGCATTTCCGTGATCGTCGGCACGCCGACGTACGCGGTGCCGCCGTGGCTTGCGGCGGAGCACCCCGAGGTCATCGCCGTCACGCCGCGCGGGCAGGGCAAGTACGGCGCCCGGCAGAATATGGACATCACGGCGCCGGCCTACCTGTTCCATGCCGAGCGCGTGATCCGCAGGCTGATGGAATGCGTGCAGAAGTACCCGAACGTCATCGGCTTCCAGCTTGACAACGAGACGAAGCACTACAACACCTGCGGCCCGAACGTGCAGAAGCGGTTCGTCGCGTACCTGCGCGAGAAGTTCGGCACAGTCGAAGCGCTGAACGAGGCGTTCGGCTTCAATTACTGGAGCAACCGCATCGACAGCTGGGAAAACGTCCCCGACGTGACCGGCACGATCAACTGGAGCTTTGCGGCGGAATTCTCGAAATTCCAGCGGAAGCTGGTCGACGAGTACCTCGCCTGGCAGGCGTCGATCGTCCGCGAGTATGCGCGCGAGGACCAGTTCATCACGCAGAATTTCGACTACGAGTGGCGCGGCTACTCCTACGGCGTGCAGCCGGACGTCAACCACAAGACGGCGGCCCGCTGCCTGACGATCGCCGGCTGCGACATCTATCACCCGACGCAGGACCGCCTGACCGGCAAGGAGATCGCGCTGTGCGGCGCGCTCTGCCGGAATCTGAAGAACGACAACTACCTGGTCATCGAGACCGAGGCGCAGGGCCATGTGAACTGGACGCCGTACGACGGGCAGCTCCGCCTGCACGCGTTCAGCCATGTGGCGAGCGGCGCGAATTCGGTGATGTACTGGCACTGGCATTCGATCCACAACTCGTTTGAGACGTACTGGAAGGGCCTTCTGAGCCACGACATGCAGCCGAACGCGCCGTACCGCGAGGCGTGCACGATCGGCGCCGATTTCAAGCGGCTCAGCGAAAAGCTCGTGAACCTCAAAAAGAAGAACCGCGTCGCGATGCTCGTGAGCAATGAAGCGCTCACGGCGCTCAACCTGTTCCGCCTGCCGGACGGCAAGACCTTCTACAACGACGTTGTGCGCTGGCTGTTCGACGCGCTGTACGAGATGAACGTCGAGTGCGACATGCTGTTCCCGGAGGACGAGAACTTCGGGGATTACGACGTGCTTCTCGTCCCGGCGCTTTACACGGCGCCGCGCGCGCTGCTGGAGCGGCTGAAAGCGTTCGTCGCCGCGGGCGGCGAGCTGGTCACCACGTTCAAGACGGCCTTTTCGGATGAAAACCTCAAGGTGTACCCCGAGACGCAGCCGGCCGTGCTGGCCGAGTGCCTCGGCATCGCCTACGACGAGTTCACGGTGCCGGAGAACGTCGGCGTCAGCGGAGAAGCGCTGCCGGACAGCCCGGCTTCGGTCTGGATGGAGCTCGTCCGCCCGGAGGGCGCGTCGGTCCTCGCGCACTACGACCACAAATTCTGGGGCAAATATGCGGCGATCACCGAAAACGCGTTCGGCGAGGGCCACGCGACGTACCTTGCGACGATGACGTCGCCCGACTGCCTCAAGGCGGTGCTGACGCGCGTTTTGAAGCGCGCCGGCGTCTGGGGCGCCGCGCAGCAGGCGCAGTTCCCGCTGATCATCAAGAGCGGCGTGAACCAGGCCGGGCGGAACGTGCGGTTCTATTTCAACTATTCGCGCGAGGATGTCGAACAGGCTTACCTCCACGCGGACGGCACCGAGCTGCTCAGCGGCGCGTCGGTTTCGAACGGCGACACGCTGCAGCTTGAGCCGTGGGGCTTTAAGATCATCGAGGAAAACTGAAAAAAGGAGAAAGGCAGGTTGACAGCTATGGCAAACATTTTACACGTCAAAAGCACGGAGGGAAACTGCTGGCAGACGGGGGCCGTCTGCGCCGGGGCGAAGTATGAGGATACGCTCGAGCCTTCCGGCGGCTACGCGCAGACCGTGCAGGGCTTCGGCGGCTGCTTCAACGAGCTCGGCTGGGACGCGCTTCAGGCGCTCTCCGAGACGGACCGCAAGGCCGTGATGGATGAGATCTTCTGCCCGGAGAACTGCAACTTCAATTACGGCCGCGTGCCGATCGGCGCGAACGACTTCAGCATGGAGTGGTACTCCTGCGACGAGGTGAAGGACGACTTTGAGCTCGAGCATTTCAACATCGACCGCGACAAGACGTACACGATCCCGTTCATCCGGGAAGCGCTGCAGCGCCAGAAGGACTTCTTCGTGTTCGGCTCGCCGTGGAGCCCGCCGATCTGGATGAAGACGAAGCCGGCCTATAACTTCGGCACGATTCGCATGGAGGACAAGGTCCTGCGCGCGTATGCAGCGTACTTCGTCAAATTCGTCGAGGCGTACGCGAAGGAGGGCGTGCCGGTCCGGCAGGTGCACGTGCAGAACGAGCCGATGGCCGACCAGAAGTTCCCCTCCTGCAAATGGACCGGCGAGGACATGCGCGACTTTATCAAGGGCTATCTCGGGCCGGCGTTTGAAGCGAGCGGCCTCGATACGGAGATCTGGCTCGGCACGATCAACGGCCCGTTTATGGATATCCTGATGGGCCCGAACACGCCGTTCTCCGAGTTTTACGACCAGTGGGCGAACACGGTGCTCTCCGACAAGGAGGCCCGCAAGTACATCACGGGCGTCGGCCTGCAGTGGGGCGGCAAGCACATCCTCGACCACATCACGATGAGCTATCCCGAGATGCGCATCATGCAGACCGAGAGCGAATGCGGCGACAGCCTCAATTCCTGGCAGCAGATGGAGTACATCTACGGCCTGATGTGGCAGTATTTCGTCCACGGCGCGGAGCGCTACACCTACTGGAACATCGCCCTGCCGAACGACAGCGTTTCCACGTGGGGCTGGAAGCAGAACTCGCTTGTGACGGTCGATAAGGAAAACGGCACCTACCGCTACAACCCGGAGTTCTATGTGATGAAGCACTTCTCGCAGTTCGTGCAGCCCGGCGCAAAGCGGATCGTGACGAAGGGGCACTGGACCTCGAACGCGCTCGTGTTCGAGAATCCGGACCAGAGCCTTGTCGTGATCGTCGGCAGCAACATGAACAATGCGCGCGAATTCACGTTCAGCTGCGGTGAAAAGTCGTTCTCCGCGCAGATCGAGCCGCACAGTCTCCACACGTTCGTCATCGCGTAAAACAGAACAGCCGCCGGGATATGGTCCCGGTGCGACGGGCCCGGCTTCGGCCGGGCCTTTTGCCGTTTGCACGGCTTTTCGGGCGCAGCGGCCCCCAGGCCGCGCCGACGAAAGAAAACCCGCAGATTTGCAGGATTTTTATTGATTTCCGTCGAAAGAAGTGATATGATTCTACTGTTAAATTCATGGGGGTGAGAGCACGTGATTTATACGGTTACGCTGAATCCGGCGGTCGACTACGTCGTGTCGCTCGACGCGCTGGCGCCGGGGAAAATCAACCGGGCGGCTTCGGAGCATGTCGTCTTCGGCGGCAAGGGCGTCAACGTGCTGCTCTCGACCGAGGAGACCTATGCCGAGATCGCTCCCGTGCGTC
>USBH01000184.1 GCA_900552925.1 uncultured Oscillospiraceae bacterium | reverse complement strand
TACGAGATTAGCTGCAGTCTCGTGGGCTCGGAGATGTGTATAAGAGACAGTACAACAACCAGGGCTTTGAAATGTTCTACGGCGACGACAGCATGGCCGCGACCTACGCCGAGATGATCAACGCGTTTGCCGACCAGCTGCCCGGCATGGAGATCTACAACATGGTCGTGCCGAACCACTCCGAATTCGGCCTGCCGGAGCGCGTGCGCGAGTACTACGGGGAAAGCTCGCAGCGGCAGAACATCTCCACCATCTATGAGAACCTTTCAGACAGCGTCACACCCGTCGACGTCTACGACATTCTGAACCTGCACAACAACGAAAACATCTACTTCGGCACCGACACGCACTGGGCGCCGCTCGGCGCGTACTACGCCTACACCGTGTTCTGTGAGACGGCGGGCGTCGAGCCGGCCGCGCTCGAGAGCTTCGACAAGACGTCGTACGAGTTCACCGGCTACCTCGCCTACGCAACCGGCGAGGACGTGCTCTACCAGAACCCCGACACGCTCGACGTCTACGACCCGACCTTCGACTACACCTGCGAGATGTCCTACGACGGCCTGAGCTACTTCGAGACCGACAGCATCAACGTCCACGACGAAAGCTCCGGCTACTCGATGTACCTCTCCGGCGACATGGGCTGCGTGCGCGTGACGAACAACACGCTCTCCACCGGCCGCAAGCTGCTGATCGTGAAGGATTCCTACGGAAACGCGATGGCCCCCTTCCTGACGGCGAGCTTCGACGAGGTCCACGTCGTCGACTTCCGCTATTTCGAGGACAATCTGCCGAGCTACTGCGAATCGCAGGGCATCACGGACGTGCTGTTCTTCAACAACGAGATGTCCGCGAACACCTCGATGCAGCACGATTCGATGCGCGCCCTGTTCGACTGAGCAAAACCGACGGAAAACAACTGAAGGCTCTGCCGCTCAAAGCGGCAGAGCCTTTTTGCACCAAACGGCGCCGCGTCCACAGCCGGGACGCGGCGCCGCTTTTTTCAGCCTTCGCTGTTTAAATCGATTTGTACTGGTCCAGCAGCCGCTGGGCGAGCTTCGAATTGACGACCGCAAAATCGTCCGGCTCCTTGTAGTCGAGCGTGCGGAGCACCTCCTGCGACTGGCGGTACACGGCCATCTGCGTCGTCTGGTAGACCGGCTCCTGCCGGCCGCGGACGAAGATCGCGAACCGCATTTCCTTTTCGTCGGCCGCGCAGAAATACGCGTGGACGTTGCCCTCGATCGAGCGCTTGAGCACGGTGACGATCGCGTTTTTGACGAGCTCCACCGCGGCGTCGTCGAGCCCCGCCTCGAAGATCAGGATCTTCTCCTTGAGCTCCTGCGGGTTCTTCACGCTGCGCTTTTTCAGCCCGCGCACGGCGGGGATCGCCTCGGCCTTCGAGACCGCGCCGGAGGGGCGCAAACAGACCATGAAGCCGTGCGCCGGGTCGTGGTAGATCATCGGGTAAGCCATCTGGGCCGTGTAGCCGCAGTGGCGGCACTCCCAGTCGAAAACCGATTCGCGCAGGATGTCCCGGCGCAGTTCCGGGTTCTCCTCCGCATTGACGCTCGTGTACATCTCGAGCTTCTGCGTCTGCCCGCAGGCGGGGCAGACAATATCCTTCTTGATTTCGGTAGACATGTAGAAACACTCACTTTCTTAACGCGCCGCCTGTGCGCAGGTTCTGCTTCGTCATCGCGTGATGATGCCGCTGCCGAGCACGTAGTCGCCGGTATAGAGCGCGGCGACCTGCCCGGGCGTCACGGCGCGCTGCGGCGTATCGAACCGGAGCTGCGCCGTCCCGTCGCCCGTCGGGGTCAGAAGCGCGCGGTCCGCCTTTGCGGCGTAGCGCACCTTCGCCTCCACCCAGACCGGCGCCTCGAGCGCGTCGACCGCGATCAGGTTCAGCGCCCGCAGGCGGACGTCCGCCGTGTAGCGGTCCGCGTCGCGCCCGAGCGTCACGGTGTTGCGCGCGGCGTCGATCGCCGTCACGAAGCGCGGCTCGCCGAAGGTGATGCCGAGCCCCTTGCGCTGGCCGATCGTATAGCGGTAAATGCCCCGGTGCGCCCCGAGCACCGCGCCGTCCGGCGCGACAAAATCGCCCGGTCCCGGCAGCGGCCCGCCGAACCGCTCGAGGAACGAAACATAGTCGTTGTCGGGGATAAAGCAGATTTCCTGGCTGTCCGGCTTCTGCGCGACGGGCAGGCCGTGCTGCTGCGCGAGCGCGCGCGTCTCCGCCTTGCCCATGCGGTTCAGCGGCAGCAGCGTCCGGCTGAGCTGCGCGGGCGTGAGCCCGGACAGAAAATAGCTCTGGTCCTTTTGATCGGGCGAGCGCTTGAGCTTCGTGCGTTCGCCCTCCTCCACGATCTCGGCGTAGTGGCCGGTCGCGATTTTGTCAAAGCCGTGCGCCAGCGCCCAGTCCAGCATGACGCCGAACTTGATCGTCTGGTTGCAGCGGAAGCAGGGGTTCGGCGTCTCTCCGTTTTTGTAGGCGCTGACGAAAGCGCCGATCACGTTTTCCTCGAACGCCGCCGAAAAGTCCGGCGCAAAATGCTCGATGCCGAGCTTCGCGCAGACGGCCGCCGCGTCTGCGATCTCCTTTTCCACAGCCGCGGCCTGCGCGTCGTTCAGCATGTGCCGGGGCTTGAGGCGCATCGTGATGCCGGCCACGTCATAGCCGGCGTCGCGCAGGCACAGCGCGGCGACCGAGCTGTCCACGCCCCCGCTCATGCCCACAAGAACGCGCAGGCCGGGTCCGTTACTCGTAGGGGAGCTCTTCACTTTCGTCCTTTTCCGCGGACACCGGCGCCGCTTCGGTCTCGGGATGCTCCGCCGCCGGCTCTTCCGGCGCCGCCTCGACGGCCTCGTCGACCATGCCCTCCGGCACGGCCTCTTCCGCCTCTTCTGCGGAAGGCTGCGGGACGTACTCGCGCACGTCGTCGAGCGTGATCTCCTCGATCTCCTCCTCGCCTTCCTCGCGGCACAGCGCCTCGAGCTTCTGCACCGCGGCGTCGATGCGCTGCTCGGCGGCCTCGATGTCGATGCAGTGCGGCTCCGTCACCGTGTTGTCGGCGTCGCGCAGATTGTGGTAGTAGTAGCGGCCAAGCGCAAGGTAAGCGCGCTCCGCGGCCTTTTCCTCGCAGCGGATGACCGTGCGCAGGCGGTTTGCCAGCGCATTTTTGCGGTTTTTCTCCGCAACAACGCCCACGGCGTCCTGCACGGCGCCGCCGGCTGTCTTAAACACCGAAGTGATACCCTTCAGAAAATCCATAGCCTTTTCTCCTTTCGGTTTCCGGATCCGGCCCGTTCCGCTCCAACACCGACCTGCGGCGGGCCCGGCCTTCCCTGAATTAAAGTCTGCTTTTTATATTATAATGCAAAGCGCCGCAAAAAAACAGTGCCAAAATGTAAATAAATCGCAGAAAAAATGCAGCACGATGCCGACCGGGCCGCCGCGCCTTACGGCTGCGCGCACAGCGCCGCCATCTCCGCCTCGAGCCTCCGGTAAAACGCCGCGATGTGCACACCGTCCACCAGCGCATGGTTGCACAGCACGGAGACGGGCAGCAGCGTTTTCTCCCCCTCCGCGTAAAACCTGCCCCAGGTGATGCGCGGGTTGCTGTCGGCCGGCGCCGGCACGGGCTGTACGAGCGCGGTGTAGGAGAGCCAGGGCAGCGTGGAGATGAACAGCAGGTCGCCGGTATCGGCCGCGTCCTCCTCGATGCTGCGCGCCGCCTTCGCGCGCTCCTGCTCGCCTGTCTCTTATACACATCTGACGCTGCCGACGAATTAGAC
>USBH01000183.1 GCA_900552925.1 uncultured Oscillospiraceae bacterium | reverse complement strand
TCGTTGACGAGCGCGCGGGCGATCGCGACGCGCTGCATCTGCCCACCGGAAAGCTGGTTCGGGCGCTTGTGCGACTGCTCGCCGAGGCCGACCTCCTCAAGCGCCGCCTGCGCGCGCTTTCTGCGCTCGGCGCGCGAGACGCCGGAAATCGTCAGCGCGAGCTCGACGTTCGCGAGGATCGTCTGGTGCGGAATCAGGTTGTAGCTCTGAAACACAAAGCCGATCGTGTGGTTGCGGTAGGCGTCCCAGTCGCGGTCCTTGTACTGCTTTGTGGAAATCCCGTTGATGATGAGGTCGCCGCTGTCGTAGCGGTCCAGCCCGCCGATGATATTGAGCAGCGTCGTTTTGCCGGAGCCGCTCGGCCCCAGCACGGCGACGAATTCGTTGTCGCGCAGGTTCAGGCTCACATCGTGGAGCGCGTCCTGCACAAGCTCGCCGGTCTTGTATTGCTTGTGAATATTCTTGACTTGCAGCATCTCGTTTTCTCCTTATCTCTGCATCCGTGACATAACGTTCACATTTTAAAAACATATTCTGAGGGGGTTATGAACAGGATATGAGGAAATTGTAAACAAGCCCTTTGTAAAGAAAAAGGAGACAGACCGGCGGCGCCTGACCCGCCGCGTGCTGTATTGCGGGATCGGAAACAGCCGAACGCCCCATCGTCTGCGCGCAATCCGCACGCTGCCGTATCGCGGATATTCCATGCAAAAAGCCCGCACAAAGCTGTGCGGGCTTCATTTCTATGAGTATTCTGAGTATTCTCGAAAGTATTCTCGAATTTACTGCGCGCGGCCGATCTCGATCGCCTTGCGGTTGAAGTCGAGCATCGAGGCCTTGCGGGCCGGGATGCACTTCTGGAGCGCCTTGTCGAGCGTTTCCTCCGAGCAGAAGCCGACTTCCTTGAAGAGCTTGCCGACCAGAATGATGTTCGCGAGGCCCTTCAGGCCGTTTTCTTCGGCGAGCGTCGAAGCCGGAACGTAATAGGTCGTCACGTCGTCGCGCTCAACCTGCACGTCGATCAGGCTGCTGTCGAGCAGAATCACGCCGCCGGGCTCCACCTCGTTCACAAACTTTTCGAGAGACGGGCGGTTCATCGCAACGAGCACGTTCGGGTTCGTCACGAGCGGGGAGCCGATCGCCTCGTCGGAAAGACAGACGCTGCAGTTCGCCGTGCCGCCGCGCATCTCCGGGCCGTAGGACGGGAGCCACGAAAGCTCTCTGCCCTCGATGAGGCCGGCGTAGGCGACGACCTTGCCGGCAAACAGAACGCCCTGACCGCCGAAACCGGCGAAAACCATGTTCAGATCTTTCATTTCAGTCTGTCCCCCTTCGTGCCGTCCTTGAATACGCCGAGCGGATAATACGGGATCATGTTCTCCTGCAGCCAGCCGAGCGCGTCGACCGGCGACATACCCCAGTTCGTCGGGCAGGTGGAGAGCACTTCGACGATCGAGTAGCCCTTGCCCTCGATCTGGTTCTGGAACGCCTTCTTGATCGCCTTCTTCGCGATGTTGACGTTCTTCACACAGTCGACCGTGACGCGCTGTGCGAGCGCGACGCCGTCGAGCGTGGAGAGCATCTCACAGACGCGCACCGGGTAGCCGGCCGTGTTGACGTCGCGGCCGTACGGCGTCGTCTGCGTGACCTGGTCCGGCAGGGAGGTCGGCGCCATCTGGCCGCCGGTCATGCCGTAAATCGCGTTGTTGACAAAGATGACCGTGATGTTTTCGCCTCTCGTCGCCGCGTGGACGGTCTCCGCCGTGCCGATCGCCGCGAGGTCGCCGTCGCCCTGGTACGTGAAGATCACGTTTTCGGGCTTCGCGCGCTTGAGGCCGGTGGCGACCGCCTGCGCTCTGCCGTGCGGCGCCTGCACCATATCGCAGGAGAAATAGTCGTAACACATAACCGAGCAGCCGACCGACGCAACGCCGACGGTCTTGCCCTCAACGCCCAGCTCCTCAATGGCTTCCGCAACAAGGCGGTGAATGATGCCGTGTGTGCAGCCGGGGCAATAATGCAGCGGCGCATCCGTCAGGGTGGACGGTTTCTTGAATACTACTGCCATTTTATTCCAGTCCTTTCGCCTTATTTCAGGAGTTTCTTGATTTCGCCGAGCACTTCCTTCGGCGTGGGGATGATGCCGCCGGTGCGGCCGTAGAAATGGACCGGCACGCTGCAGTTCGCGGCGAGACGGACGTCGTCGACCATCTGGCCCATGCTCATCTCCACAACGAGGAGCTGCTTCGCCTGCTTTGCCGCGCGCTGGATCGCGTCCGTCGGGAACGGCCAGAGCGTGATCGGGCGGACAAGGCCGACCTTGAGGCCTTCCTCGCGCGCCTTGTTGACGGCGCTGCGCGCGACGCGGCTCGACGCGCCGTAGGCGACGACGATCAGGTCGGCGTCCTCGGTGCGGTATTCCTCCGCGCGCTGCTCGTTCGCCTTGATGACCTCATAGCGCGCATAGCGCTCGCGCACGAGGTCCTCGAGCGCGTTCGGCGTCAGATAAAGCGAATTGACGATGTTGTGCTTGCGCTTGCCGCCGTGGCCGCACGCAGCCCACGGCTTTTCGATTGCGGCCTGCGCCTTCTTTTCGGGCAGCTCGACCGGCTCCATCATCTGGCCGAGCATGCCGTCTGCGAGGATCATCGCGGGCATGCGGTACTGGTCGGCCTTGTCGAACGCGTCGGAGACGAGGTTGACCATCTCCTGCACCGTGGACGGCGCAAAGACGAGGATCTGGAAGTCGCCGTGGCCGAGCGCCTTCGTCGCCTGCCAGTAGTCCGCCTGCGAGGGCTGGATGCCGCCGAGGCCCGGGCCGCCGCGCTGCACGTTGATGATGACGCCCGGCAGGTCCGCGCCGGCCATGTAGGAGATGCCCTCGCCCTTGAGCGAGATGCCCGGCGACGAGGACGACGTCATGACGCGCGCGCCCGCAGCGGCCGCGCCGTACACCATGTTGATGGCCGCGATCTCGCTCTCGGCCTGCAAAAACGTCCCGCCCACCTTGGGCATGCGCTTGGACATGTAGGCCGCAAGCTCGGTCTGCGGCGTGATGGGGTATCCGAAGAAGAAGCGGCAGCCGGCGCGCAGGGCGCTCTCCGCCAAAGCCTCGTTACCCTTCATGAGCACTTTCTCTGCCATGGTCTACCTCTCTACCGTGATCGCAACGTCAGGGCACATGACCGCGCAGGACATGCATCCCGTGCACGCGTCCAGGTCGGTGCAGTACGCGGGATGGTAGCCCTTCACGGTGATCTTGTCGCGGTCGAGCGCCATGATCTGCTCGGGGCACGCGTCGACGCACAGGCCGCACCCCTTGCAGAAGGAGTCGTCTACGCTGATTCTCGCCATGATCCGCCTTCCTCGTCTCGTCCGAATGCATAAACGGCCGGACTGGAGCGTCCGGCGCGCAGCTCTCTTGTCTATTCCCAGGGAGTTCTTACATATACTTGCACAGGATAGTACGTTTGCCGATCCCCATTCGGCGCGCGGTGGGTAGTTTCCCGGTCGGCGACCTGGCGCGCCGCCGCAGCGGGCACCGTGGTGCATGCCAAGGGCAGCCCGGCCGCTTGCGCAACCGCTTGCGCGAACGGCAGGCCCTGCTCCACGACCTGGGCGTCGGTGTCGTGCTGCAGGTGCGTGTTGTTCACGACGCACGTGGCCCGCAAGTGCGATTTCGCCTCGATCTCGCGCAGCACCTCCACCGCCTCGGCCGGCTCCTGCGTGAGGTTTCGGTTGCGGTTCACCACGTACAGCATCTCCTGTCTCTTATACACATCTCCGAGCCCACGAGACTG
>USBH01000182.1 GCA_900552925.1 uncultured Oscillospiraceae bacterium | reverse complement strand
CGTCTAATTCGTCGGCAGCGTCAGATGTGTATAAGAGACAGGCTCTGAGGATCGTGATGACCTGCTTCTCGGTCGGCAGCGGCACCGGGCCGGAAACTCTCGCGCCCGTGCGCTTCGCGGTCTGCACGATCTTCTCCGCCGACTGATCGACGACCTGATGATCGTAACCCTTAATTCTTATCCTGATCTTTTCTTTGACTGCCACTAAAATCGCCTCCTGTTATTCTTTAAGTTGGCGGGCTGTACGGGTTTTTATGTTTTAAACACTGCTCCGGGTGTTTCGCCCGGAAGCCATAGAAAAACCGGACATTCACTTTCGTGAATTCCGGGATCGTTCGGGCCGGTGTAAAACACAAACCCTGCACATAAAAAACCATCAAAGCGCATTTTGGTCCGGCCTGTGCGCCTTAGAAATCAGCGCATGGTTCCGCGCGCCACTCCGCACTGGGAGCCGCTTCGCTTCGATTGTTGTCGCCCGGTTTAAAATCGGACATACTCCACGGAAAAACCGGCCGTATCGGCCGCAACCTCCCGCTTCATCGCATATCTGTCGCAGTCACGCTTAGTTATTATAACAGGCAAATCCCGAAAATGCAACCCCTTTTGGAAAGATTTTTTCAGATTTTCCGCGGCTTTTCCGGTTTTTTCCAAATGCGCCGCCTCCTGTGCCTTGAGGCGCCGCCGGCCGCTGTGCGAAAGCGCGAAAATCGGGGCGGCCGAAGCCGCCCCGTCCTTCTCTTTTCCTGTATGCTCTAATCGTTCCCCGGCTCGACGCGCAGGAAGTCCATCGTTTCCTCCGGGTCGCGCCCGTCCGCGGAGAACACGAACCGCCTTTCCTGTCCGTCGTCCTCAAGCCCTAAATAAGCCGCTGTTGTGCCGTCGACGCAATACGAAAAACTCATTATCGACGTTCTGTTCATTACAGGGTCATACCATGCACCGTACGCGTGACGAACCGGCCCGTCTGAAAACGTCTCCCACAAGCACTCCACCGGCTCGTAGGTTTTCGCGCCCTGCGCCGTCTCCACCGTGAACGACGCCCGCAGCTCCGTTGTGCGCAGGAAGCGGCACAGCCGCCAGCCCTCGGCTTCGAGCGTGGCGGGCTCCGCCGCCGCGGCGCCTTCCATCCGCACGCCGGAAAGCGACATGTGAAACGGCAGGGGCAGCGGCACGAGCCAGAGCACGAGCGCGAGCAGCACAGCGCACACGCAGACCCACCCGACTATTTTCCGCCCGAACCGTTTCATAAGCACCGCCCCCTTCAAGTCCAGTGTACCGCTTTCGGCGCGATCCGTCAACAGAAAAACAGCGGGCAGCCGAAGCTGTCCGCTGAAGTTTCGCTTATTCGGTTACCAGCCGGAACGGATGACGTACACGTTCATGTTGCGCCGACCGAACGCCGTGCAGTCCTCGAGCGTGTCGTAGTAGAGGTCCGCCACGATGTCGCCCGCCATGGCCGCGCCGCCCGTATCCATCGCGTAGCAGTAGCCGTACGTCCAGGAGCCGTCGGCCGCCGTGATGTACAGCAGCGAGCCGTACGGGATGCGGTTCGGGTCCACCGCCACGTAGCCGACCTGCGGCGTCGCGCCGATCGAGGTCACGGCGCCCGGCTCCGCATAATACGCGGTGCAGGAGCCGTACAGGCTGTACTCATAGGAGACCGTTTCACCGGAGGCGTCCACAAACGTGCTGCCGCCGCCCGTCGATGTGCTGCCGCCGCTGCCGGAGCCCGCGCCGCTGCTCGGGCGCGTCTTTGTGCCGACGAGGACGACTTCATCCTCCGCCTCCTGCACGACCTTTTCCTCGAGCACCTCGCGGCCGCGCTCTTCGCCGTCCGCGTAAACGACCGCGTAGGTCACTTCCTTTTCGCCCTCGACGCCTGCGGTCTTGACCTCGGTCTCGTCCTCATACAGGTCGTCGCTGTCCTCGTAAACCGTTTCGTAGGCGATCGTCTCGGTCTCGGTGACCTCCTCGCTCGTGATGCGCACGACGCGGAACGACGCGCCGTCCGCCACGTGGTCGCCGGCCTTCACGGTCTTTTCGCCGTCCGCCGTCTCCACGCGGAGCTCATCCTGCTCGCCGAGCGCGATGCCCGCGCTCTCAAGCGCCCCGCCGTAGCTTTCCGCCGAAACGCTGTAGGTCTCCGTCTCGCCGTCCGCCGTGATCGTCACGTCGATGTAGCGTGCGACGCGGATGCGCATGCCGTTTTCCAGCGGCGTATCCGCAGCCGGCGAAACGGTGTCCGATTCGCCGAGCGTGACGCCCGCGCTCTCGAGCGCGTCGGCGACCGTGCCGCCGAGCTGGTCGATCATGCGGCGCTTGCCGTCCGCCTCAATGAAAACGCGGTTGGAGCGCGTCACGGAAGCCGTGGTGTCACCGTCGAGCGCCGTGTCCCGCGCCGGCTCCGTCACATCGCGCGCGCCGAGCGTAACGCCGCCCTGCGCCACCGCATCCTCCAGCGTCGTCCCCTTCGGGACAACGACCATCGCGGTCTCGCCGTCCGCCTCTACGGAGACGCGCACCGCGCGCTGCACCGTGAGCAGACCGTCGTTCCTGTTGAACTCATACGTATCGATATCCGAAACGGGCGGCATGCCCTCCGTCTCGGCGCGGGCGAGGATCTCTTCCGGATTCCCGCCGAGCATGCTGAACGTATAGGTGTTCCCGTCGTCCCGCACGGTGATCTCCACCGTGTTGGCCATAACGGTTACCACCGAACCGACGCAGATCATCACAACCAGCACGGTGATGAGCAGGATGTGGGGGATCCGCCGGCCCTGCGCTTTTCTCGCATGGCGCATAAAAGCACTCCTTTCGTGAACAGAAAACCGTTCTTTGGACGCGCGGCCTGCGCCGCGTTCCGCCGTTTGCACTGTCTCAGCCGGGCCTTGCCCGGCACTCCCTCGGAGATTCATTGCAGAGTATAGTGACAAAATAACGGTCTGTCAAGTTTTCGGAGTATGTTCTTTTGTGCATCCTGCCATATTTCGAATGATTATCAAATTTACATAACCGCCGAATGCTTCTTTTTGGTTAAATAAACTTGATATTTCTAAAAATTAAAAATGTTTGGCTCTGTGCATTTTGCAAAAACTTTGCAACTCCTTTGCAGTCGAACGTAAATTCTTTTTGCAAAATTCCGCATATTTATTCCTTCGATTGTTTCGTTTTAGAGCCTTTTTTCCGACTTTTCCCCGCCGTATTCGTATATTGTTGCGAACAGGATTCATTTCTTCGACTGTAAAGGACAGGTGTTTTACACCACAAAATCCGGCCCGTCCGCTTGAAAAACGGGCGATTCCGCCCGAAATCTCGGGGTTGCGGCGATGCCTGCGCCTGCATGCTTTCGGGAAGCGCCGCGCGCCCGCTTTCTGTAACGCTTCCCCACTTTCCACCGCCTTTTCACGCTTTTTCCGCAAAAATTATTGTCAACAAATGCATATTCAACCGGATTCAGGGCCGAAAATGTTGTTCAGCCGCGCCGCCCGTTCAGGTAAGCCGTCAGCTCGGCCGCCGCGGTGCGGTGCGCGCCGACGCCGGGGTGGTTCCGGCAGCCGCGGTTTTCGATGTCGTCCGTCAGCGCAAGGAACGCCGCGTGCGCGTCGCCGCTTTCCGCCCGGTACGCCTCGACCGCGCCCTGCAGCGCCGGCGCGAGGTCGAGCCCGAGCATGCCGTAGATCCAGACCAGCTCGGCCTTCGGGTTGCAGCGCCGCAGCGTGTACAGGAAGTCCTTGACCTTCCGCTGCAGCCGCGCGATGTCCTCGGCGCAGAAGCTGCCGTCCGCCGCGCGGCGGTTTTCAAAGCTTTCGCCGGTCTG
>USBH01000181.1 GCA_900552925.1 uncultured Oscillospiraceae bacterium | reverse complement strand
CACCGTCTAATTCGTCGGCAGCGTCAGATGTGTATAAGAGACAGACCGTGAGCTTCGTGTCGGCGGATTCGATGTTCTTCAGCAGCGCGCTTTTTTCCTCAAGTGCGTCGCTGCGCCGCGATTCGATCGATTTGGCGCGCTTCATCATTTTAGCCGCCTTGTGTCCGACGAAGCCGCGGTCGTAGGCGCCTTTTTTGCTCTGCTCCTTCCGGTCGGACCAGCTTTCCGTCCGTCTGGCCGCGGCCTCCAGCCGCTTGACGTCCTTTTTCAGCTTTTCGTTCTGCTGCAGCTCGAATTGATCCTCGAGGTCTTTTTCGTGCTGCCAGGTCGTAAAATTGCCGCGCATGACCGTGATGTCGGCGCGGTTGATCGAAAGCACGTGGTCGACGACCGCATCGAGGAACGCGCGGTCGTGGCTGACGAGGATAAAGCCGCGCTTCGTTTTGAGGTAGCGGGCGAGCGTGTCGCGCGCCGCCGTGTCGAGGTGGTTCGTCGGTTCGTCGATCAGAAGAAAGCTGTTTTCGCGGATGAACAGGATCGCGAGCAGCACCTTGGTGCGTTCGCCCCAGCTCAGCGTCGAATAGGGGCGGTAGAGCGCGCCCTCGTCCACCTCGAGCAGGTTCAGCTCGCGCGAGAGGCGCCACAGTTCAAAATCCGGATCGATCGCCTCCGCGATTTCCAGCGGCGTGTCGTCCGGGTTTTTGACTTCAAACGGGAAATACTCGAACTGTACGGAGGCGGAAATGCTGCCGCTGTAGTCGTATTTCCCGCGCAGTAAATTCAAAAAGGTCGTTTTTCCCCGGCCGTTGCGGCCGATAAATCCGCACCGCCAGTCCGTGTCGAGGGCAAAGGAGACGTTTTCAAAAACATTGTCGAAGCTGCCCTCGTAGCCGAAGGTCAGGTTCGAAACCTGTATCAAAGACATGATGATCACCGTATTCCTTCCGAGCCTTTACAGCGAATACGGCGCGATGCAAAGGCTCAATAGCCGAATACACCTTCGATGGATTCGTCGTTTTCAATCCAGTCCCGAACATCGATCTTCCTGTAGTGGTCGTGGTCGTCGCGGACGACCACCTGCCGGATGCCGGCGTTGATGACCATGCGCTTGCACATGGAGCAGCACAGCGCATTGCGGACGTACTCGCCGGTGTCGACCTCCTTGCCGACAAGGTAAAGCGTCGAGTCGATCATCTTGTCGCGCGGCGCGCTGATGATCGCATTCGCCTCGGCGTGCACGCTGCGGCACAGCTCATAGCGTTCGCCGCGCGGGATGTGCAGCTCCTGCCGCACGCATGTGCCGAGATCCGTGCAGTTTTTCCGGCCGCGGGGCGCACCCACGTAGCCGGTGGAGATCACCTCGTCGTTTTTCACGATCACAGCGCCGTAGTGACGTCGAAGGCATGTGCAGCGCTGCGAGACGGTCTCCGCCAGGTCAAGATAGTAGTTCGTCTTATCTCTTCTGTGGACATCAGTCCGCATATGAGGACACCTCGCTTCATAACATATTGCACCCATTATAGCGGATTTTCCCGGGAACCGCAACAGGAAAATGCGCGCGCGGCGCGAAAATAAGCGGAAAACATCGGCTTTACAATCTTACAGTCAGATGGTACAATAATACCGTATCATTTTCCGGTATGGGCAGGACGCCGTCCGGCGCGCCGCCCGCCCGAAAAATATCCTGTTCCGGAGGTTCCGATGCACGGTGATTTTCTCGGCGGCGCCGCAGCGCTGCTTTACTTTCTGGCCTTTCAGGTCTGCGGCGTGCTGCTTGCCGCGTGTTTTTTCAAAAATGAGCGGCGCTGGGTGCAGACGGTTCTCGGCAGCGCGGCCGGCAGCGTGCTTCTGATGTGGCTGCCCGCGCTCTGGGCGTTTGCATTCGGCTTTTCGCTCGCGGCGCACCTTCTGGCGCTCGCGCTTCTGCTGCTTCTGACGGCGCTCGCGCTCTGGCGGCGGCGCCCGGCGCTGCGCGTGCCGAAAAAGACGGCGGCCGCCTTTTTTAGGACGGAGCGCGCGCTGCTCGTGCCCGCTTTGCTCTGGCTCGTCTTTGCGGGCCTGCTGCTGCACAGCTTCCGGTATCAGGACGGCGAGATCTGGTCCAGCCAGTGCACCTACGGCGACATGAGCATGCACCTCGGCTTCATCACGAGCATCGCGGAGCAGGGGGCCTTCCCGCCGATGTATTCGATCCTGCCCGGCGTGAAGCTCTCGTATCCGTTCCTGTCCGACAGCATCTCCTCGAGCCTTTACCTGCTCGGCGCGCCTTTACAGTTCGCGTATTTCCTGCCGATGCTGTTTGCGGCGGCGCAGGTCTTTTTCGGCGCGTGGCTCTTTCTCTGCCGCTTCCTGCGCGATAAGGCCAAATCGGTTCTGGCGGTGGCGCTGTTTTTCCTGAACGGCGGCTTCGGCTTCGCCTATTTCCTGACGGGCCTCGGGGAGAACAGCGGGAACTTCACGCGCATTTTCACGGCCTTCTATGAGACGCCGACCAACCTCGTCGACGAGAACGTGCGCTGGGTCAATGTGATCGTCGACATGATGCTCCCGCAGCGCGCGACGCTTTTCGGCTGGGCGCTGCTGTTCCCGCTGCTCTACGTGCTGTACCGCGCGGTCTACGAGCGCTGCCCGGCCTACTTTGTGCCGGCCGGCATTTTTGCCGGGGCCATGGTCATGATCCACACGCATTCGTTCCTCGCGCTCGGGCTGATCTGCGGCGTCTGGCTCTGCTTTGCGCTCTGCCGTGCGGTGTTCCCGAAGGATTCCGGCAAAGTGCTGTGCGCGGCAAAGGGCGCGGCCGCCGTGCTGATCGTTCTGCCCGTTCTGATCCAGTTCCTCGTGCCCGCAGTGATCCCGCGGGATTCCGCGCTGCTTTTCGTGCCGGTCGCCGCGGCGGCCCTCCTGTTCCTCGGCGCGCTGGCGGCGCTGCTCGTCCGCGCGTTTCGCCGCGGGCTCGGCGGCGCGGTCCTCCGCACCTGGGGCGTCTTTCTCGCGATCGTCCTGGTGCTTGCCGTGCCGCAGCTTCTGACGTGGACCTTCACGCAGGCGAGCGCGGAGTCCTTCGTGCGCGGCTGGTTCAACTGGGCCAATCTGACGGACGGCTATATCTGGTTCTACCTCGTCAATCTCGGCGCCGCCGCGCTGTTCATCCTGCCCGCGCTGTTTTCCGCGCCGCGGCGCAGCTTTTCGGTCGCCGCGCCGGCGGTCGTGATCTGGTTTATCTGTGAATTCGTCGTGTTCCAGCCGAACACGTACGACAACAACAAGCTGCTTTACGCCGCGTATTTCCTGCTCTGCGCCGTGACGGCCTCGTACCTCGTCGACCTGTACCGCAGGCTGCGGGGGCTGCCCGGGCGGCGCGCGCTCGCCGGTGTGTTCCTCGTGTTCTGCACGGTTTCGGCGGTCCTGACGATCGCGCGCGAAAGCGTCGCCGGCTACTGTCTCTACGGGAAAGACCAGCTTGCGGTCGCCGCGTATGTGCAGGAGAACACGGAGCCGGAGGACACGATTCTGACCGACATGCGCCACAACAACGAGATTGCCGCGCTGACCGGCCGCAACATCGTCTGCGGCTCGTCGAGCTACGTCTATTTTCACGGCCTCGACTACACGCAGCGGCAGGAGGACATGCAGAAGATGTTCCAGAACCCCGGCGACAACCTGCTGCTCTTCAAGACGTACAGCGTCGATTACGTGATGGTTTCCGCTTACGAAACCGGGAATTTCAGCGCGGATGAAGCGGCGCTTTCGAAGTATTTTACCTGCGTGTACGATGAAAACGGCATCCGCCTCTATAACTGTCTCTTATACACATCTGACGCTGCCGACGAATTAGACGGTGTA
>USBH01000180.1 GCA_900552925.1 uncultured Oscillospiraceae bacterium | reverse complement strand
CGTCGGCAGCGTCAGATGTGTATAAGAGACAGGGGCGTGACATAGCAGCAGCCGCCCGCCGTGTGCCCCGGCGTGTGCAGGACCTGCACCGGGACGGCGCCGACATGAATCGTCTCGCCGTCCTCCAGAAGGCGGTCCACCGTGCAGGCAATCGGCCGGCCGAACATCAGCAGCGAGCCGTTCTGCGCGGGGTCGGCCGCAAACGCGCCCTCTGTGCGGAAGGCGGCGGACGGCGCGCCGGTCAGCGCGCGCAGCCGGTCGACGCCCTCGATGTGGTCGAAGTGCCCGTGCGTCAGCAGAATCCAGCGCACCTTGTACTTCGCGATTTCGCCGAGCAGCCGGTCGTTCACAAAGCCGGGGTCAATGACCGCGGCCTCACCCGACGCTTCGTCGAGCAGCAGATAACAGTTTTCGGCAAGCATGCCGTCCGTAATGCAGAGATAACGCATAAAACCCTTTGCCTTTCCGCCGGTTTCAGCTCCGGTCGATCGAAATCACGCCGCGGATCTTCGACAGCCGGTCGATCACCTGCTGCAGATGCGCCATGCCGTTGATCGAGATCGTCGCCGAAATCAGCGCGTTTTCCGTATTCTTGATCTCGCGGGAATTGAGCGAGTGGATGAAAATATGCATGTTGAAGAGCTGCTGCGTCACATCGGCGAGCAGGCCGGAGCGGTTCGTGGAGACGATGTGCAGCGTCGACTTGAACTCCTCCTTGACGTCGCCGGCCCAGTGCGCGCGCACCCAGCGCTCCGGCTCGGGACATGTGGTGAAGTCCTTCGGCACGTTCGAGCAGCTTCGCTTGTGGATCGAAACGCCGAACCCGCGCGTGATGAAGCCGATGATCTCGTCGCCCGGCAGCGGGTTGCAGCAGCGGGAGAACTTGATGAGGCAGTTGTCCATGCCCTCGACGAGCACGCCGCCCGCCGCCTTCTTGTTCGCGGTCTGCGGGGCCTGCTGCTGGATGTCCGCCTGCTTGTCGGCGGGCTTCTGGTATTTCTGGTACTCCTCCTTGACGCGCGGCATGATCTTCCACAGCTGGATGCCGCCGTAGCCGATGGCCGCGTAAAAGTCGTCGGGCGTCGAGCAGCTGTGGCGGCGGCCGGCGCTGTCCAGCATGAACTGCATCAGCTCGTCGCTCATCACGATGTTGTTGCGCTTGAATTCGCGCTCGAGCTCCGCCTTGCCTTCGACGATGTTTTCCTCGCGCTTCTCCTTTTTGAACCAGGTGCGGATCTTGTTGCGCGCTTCGCTCGTGCGCACGAGCGAGAGCCAGTCGCGGTTCGGGCCGCGGCCGACCTCCTTCGTCGTCAGGATCTCGATGATCTCGCCGGTCTTGACCTTGTAGTCGAGCGGCACGATCTTCTGGTCCACCTTGGCGCCGATCATGCGGTTGCCGACGGCCGAGTGGATCGCGTAGGCAAAGTCGATGACCGTGGAGCCCATCGGCAGGTTGATGACGTCGCCCTTCGGCGTGAACACGAACACCTCTTCGGGCGCGAGGTCGGTCTTGATCGAGCGGACAAGGTCGGTGACGTCCTCGCTCTCCGACTGGTTGTCGAGCATGTTGCGGATCCACTGCAGGCGCGCCTCGAGCGAATCCGGCTTCTCGTTGCCGCTCGTCATGCCGAGCTTGTATTTCCAGTGCGCCGCAATGCCGTATTCGGCGGTGTGGTGCATCTCCCAGGTGCGGATCTGCACCTCGAACGGGATGCCCTCCTTGCTGATGACGGTCGTGTGCAGCGACTGGTACATGTTCTGCTTCGGCGTCGAAATATAGTCCTTGAAGCGGTTCGGCAGCGGCGTGAACATGTCGTGCACGATGCCGAGCACGTTGTAGCAGTCGATGATCGTGTTGACGATGACGCGCAGCGCGAACACGTCGTAGATCTCGTCGAAGCTCTTGCCCTGAATGAACATCTTGCGGTAGATGCCGTTGATGCTCTTGACGCGCCCCTCGATGTACACGCCGGGGATCAGCGGCTCCACGCGGCTGCGGATCAGCTCCTTCGTGCTTTCGACGAACTGCTTGCGCCGCGTGCTGCGCGCCTCGAGGTTCTCCTCGATCTCGTGGTAGGCGACCGGGTCGAGGTACTTCAGCGAGACGTCCTCCATATATTCCTTGACGGTGCGCATGCCGAGCCGGTGGGCGATCGGCGCGTACACCTCGAGGCACTCGAGCGCCTTGTCGCGCTGCTTCTGCGGGGAGACGTACTCGAGCGTGGAGAGGTTGTGCATGCGGTCCGCAAACTTGATGATGATGACGCGGATATCCTCCGACATCGCCATCAGCATTTTCCTGAGGTTTTCCGCCTGCTGCTCCTCGCGCGAGGAGAACGGGATTTTGCCGAGCTTTGTGACGCCCTCGGTCAGATTCGCGATCTCCTTGCCGAAATTCTTCGCGATGTCGTCGTATGTGTACGCGGTATCCTCGATGACGTCGTGCAGCAGGCCGGCGACGACCGACGGCGTATCCATGCCGAACTCGATGAGCTTGCATGCCACGGCGATCGGATGGATGATATACGGCTCGCCGGACTGGCGCACCTGGTCCTTATGCGCGTCAAACGCAAATTTGTAGCCCTTTTCGATGAGAGCCAGATCGTACTCTTTCCCGCTTGATGTGGCAAGCCGGACGAGGTCCGCATAAGATTTGGATGCTTCTGCCATATTCTCTCCTCCTTACAGCCGTCTGCGCGCTATTGAAGCGCCCGCAGAACGGGCGATTGCGTGATGTCGATTTTTCCGCTGGTTTCCTGAATTTCCGCCGTGATCCGGCTGTCCGCGAGCGTGCTCTGCACGAGCCCGCGCTCCGAAAACGCGTCGAGCGCCGTGCGGAGCCGGCCGAGCGTGCACTCCGGCCCGAGCTGCGCGGAAAGCCGCAGCAGGTCGATGGGCTTTCCGCCGCGCGCGCGCAGCGCCCGGTAAACCGCCGCAAGGCAGGCGCGGTCGGGCAGCAAACACGCTTTCTCCTTGGCAGAGAGCGCTTCGCCGCGCCGGCCCGCCGCGTAGCTTGCCAGCGAGGCGATGTTCTTCTGCGTGTCAAAGGCCGCGGGCTTGATGTCGCGCACGATCACGGTCAGCGACTGCTGGCCGCGGTACTCCCGCGCCTCGAGCTGGACCGCGAGGTCCAGCCGGTCGCCCTGCTCGTAGACGAAGTCCTCCGGCCGCGTGTTGAAGCGCATCGCGGTGATCACCGCGCCGTTCTTCTCCAGCGTGAGGCGCAAATGCGCGCCGCTGCCGACGGCCGAAACGTCGCTCAGGGCCATATTGTAAAGCCCGAATACGGGCTGGGGGTTGCCGTTTCCGAAGGGCTCGAGCCGCTTGAGGCTCTCGACCATCTCCACCGAAAGCGCCGCCGGGTTCAGGCGGCAGTCCAGCGTGACGGTCTGCACCGGCATCTGCGGGAATTTCTCCGCCGCATAGGCGTTGATCGCCGCGCGGAACGCGTCGATCCGGTCCGTGGCGAGCGTGACGCCCGCGGCCATCGGGTGGCCGCCGTACTTGATCAGCAGGTCGCCGCAGGCGCAGACGGCTTCAAACAGCGAGAAGCCCTCCACGCTGCGCCCGCTGCCCTTTGCCTCCGCTTCACCGCGCGAGAGCACGATGCACGGCTTCCCGTAGCGGTCCGTAATGCGCGATGCCACGATGCCGATCACGCCGTGGTGCCAGTCCTCGCCGTCCACGACGATCACGCGGTCCTCAAACAGCCCGCGCGCTTCGATGTCCGCAAAGGCAGCCTCGGAGATCGCCGCTTCCACGCGGCGGCGCTCCTCGTTGTCCGCGCAGATCTCTGCGGAAAGCTGCGCCGCCTCCGCATCGTCCACGCTCGTCAGCCTGTCTCTTATACACATCTCCGAGCCCACGAGACTGCAGCTAATCTCGTA
>USBH01000179.1 GCA_900552925.1 uncultured Oscillospiraceae bacterium | reverse complement strand
GTGCGGAGACGCTGCAAAATGCCCGCGCACGGGCGAATTTCTCCTTTGGCCAGGGGGAAACCACGGTTTCGCCGCTGCAGCTTGCTGCGGCCGTGAACGCCATCGCGGCCGGCGGCGTCTACACCGCGCCGCGGCTCGTTTACGGCTATGCGGACACGAATCTGGACATCGAGGAGACCGAGCCGCACGAAGGCTACAAGGTCATGGAGGTGACGACCGCAAACCGCCTGCGCGCCTATATGGAGAGCACGGCGCGCTACGGGACGGCGATGCGCGGCGCGCCCCAAAACTGTACGTCCGGCATCAAGACCGGCACGGCGCAGACCGGCGTCTACGATGAAAACGGCAGCGAGATCCTCAACTACTGGTATGCAGGCTATATCTGCGACGAGGAGGAAAACCCGGTATACACGATCGTCATTCTGGAGGAAAGCGCCGGAGAAAGCCATACGGCGGAAGCCTTCCGAAAAATCGGCGAGACGCTTGCCGATTTTATTTGACAAGCATCGGAAAAAGCATTATAATGGTTCATGAATTGGGGATGGTGCGCATGGCACACTTGGGACTGGACGAAATGCAGGCGATCCAGAAGCAGCTTCAGGAGAAATACAAAGACCTCTGGGGCGGGTTATCGCCGCGCAAGGGACGCGACCAGCTGCTCTGGATGATGATCGAAGCCGGCGAGGCCGCAGATATCATCAAAAAGCAGGGCGACACGCCGATTCTGGAGGATCCGGAAACCCGGCAGCACTTCATAGAGGAAATGTGCGACGTGCTGATGTATTTCAACGATGTTCTGCTGTGTTATTCCGTCACCCCTGAGGAGCTGGAAACCGTTTATCGGAACAAGCACAAAAGGAATATGGAACGCTGGTAAGGCCCGTATTTCCATAGATTTCGGCACAGAGCAGATGCGCGCAACCGCCCCGAACAGAGAAGGGTCCCAAGGCTGAAAGGTCCCCGGTGTGCAGAGCGCGTGAGCCGGCTCGTTTTGTGTGCCGCGCGGCGAGGAGCCGCGCCGTTTTTCCGCGTTAAGGAAAAAGAGCGGGATGCCGGCCAGCGCCGTGCATCCAATTTGGGTGGTACCACGGAGCCTTCCGTCCCATTGCGGACGGAGGCTTTTTATTTTTTTGCAGAAATAAGGGAGAATTGCATCATGGATTTGGATTACTGCCTGTCGGAACTGAAAGCGCTGCTCGCAATCGATTCGCCGTCCGGCTTTACGGACAAAGCGGCGGATCATCTGATGCAGGCGCTGGAAAGCCTCGGCTACCGGCCGGAAAAGACCCGCAAGGGCGGCGTGCTCTGCTGCCTCGGCGGAGAAGGGGACGGCCTGCTGCTGATGGCGCACGTCGACACGCTCGGCGGCATCGTTTCGAGCATCAAGCCGAACGGCAGACTGCAGATTTCGCCGGTCGGCGGCCTGCGCGCCGAAAACTGCGAGGCGGAAAACTGCAGGATCTACTCGCGCTTTTCCGGTACATACACCGGCACGCTGCAGATCGTGAACGCCTCTGTGCACGTAAACGACGACTACGCCGGTGCAAAGCGCACGTTCCGCGATTCGGAAATCGTGATCGATGAGAACGTCCGCACGGCCGAAGCGGTCCGCGCGCTCGGCATTGCGCCCGGCGATTTCGTCTGCTTCGATCCGCGCACCGTCATCACCGAAAGCGGCTACATCAAGAGCCGTTTCCTCGACGACAAGCTCAGCGCGGCGATCCTGCTTGCGTACGCGAAAATGCTGCGCGATGAGAACCGGACGCCGAAACGCAGGATTTATCTGCACTTCACGGTCTACGAGGAAGTCGGCCACGGCGCCGCGGCCTCGGTGCCGGACGACGTCACCGAGGTGCTCAGCGTCGATATGGGCTGCGTCGGCGACGGGGTGACCTGCACCGAGCACGAGGTGTCCATCTGCGCGAAGGACTCCGGCGGCCCGTATGATTACCGCGTCACGACGGCGCTTGTACAGGCGGCCCGGCAGGCGGGCGCGCAGTATGCCGTAGACGTCTACCCGCACTACGGCTCGGACGCCGAGGCTTCGCTCAGCGCCGGCTACGACGTGCGCCACGGCCTGATCGGCGCCGGCGTTTACGCTTCACACGGTTATGAGCGCGCGCATATCGACGGCGTTCAGAATACATTAAAACTTCTCGCAGCATACACGCTGTAAAACTTCAAAGGAATGGTGAACACAAATGCAGTGGACAGGTTTAAATGAGCTCAGAGAAAAGTATCTCTCTTTCTTTGAGTCCAAGGGACATCTTCGTCTGCCGAGCTTCCCGCTGATCCCGAAGGACGACAACAGCCTCCTTCTGATCAACTCCGGCATGGCTCCGATGAAGAAATACTTTACCGGCGAGGTCACGCCGCCGAGAAAGCGCGTGACGACATGTCAGAAGTGCATCCGCACGCCGGATATTGAGCGCGTGGGCATCACGGCGCGCCACGGCACGTATTTCGAGATGCTCGGCAACTTCTCCTTCGGCGATTATTTCAAGCGCGAGGCGACGGCCTGGGCCTGGGAATTCTTTACCAAAGTGCTCGAAATGCCGAAAGAGCTGCTTTACGTCTCGATCTATGAAGACGACGACGAGGCGTTCGAGATCTGGACCAAGCAGAACGGCGTCGACCCGTCGCATATCGTCCGGCTCGGCAAGGAAGACAACTTCTGGGAGCACGGTTCCGGCCCCTGCGGTCCGTGCTCGGAAATCTATTTTGACCGCGGCGAAAAATACGGCTGCGGCAAACCGACCTGCGGCGTCGGCTGTGACTGCGACCGCTTCGTCGAGGTCTGGAACCTCGTTTTCACCCAGTTTGACAACGACGGCCACAACAATTACACGCCGCTCGACCATCCGAACATCGACACCGGCATGGGCCTCGAGCGTCTGGCCTGCGTGATGCAGGGCGTGGACAATCTGTTCCTCGTCGACACCGTGCAGAACATCATGAAGCACATCTCGCGGATCGCGGGCGTCGAATACGGCGCGGATGAAAAGAGCGATATTTCGCTGCGCGTCATCACGGACCACATCCGTAGCACCTCGTTTATGATCAGCGACGGCGTCATGCCCTCCAATGAGGGCCGCGGCTATGTGCTGCGCCGCCTGCTGCGCCGCGCCGCGCGTCACGGCAGACTCCTCGGCATCAACCACCCGTTCCTGTCCGATGTCGTCGATACGGTCATTCAGGAAAACGAAAACGCCTATCCGGAGCTGCGCGAAAAGAGCGCGATGATCAAAAAGGTCATCTCCTTCGAGGAGGAGAGCTTCTACAAGACGATCGACAAGGGCTTCGCACTGCTCAACAACATCATCGACCGGACCGACACGAAAATGCTCTCCGGCGAGGACGCGTTCCTGCTCAGCGACACGTTCGGCTTCCCGATCGACCTGACCAAGGAGATCCTTGCCGAAAAGGGCATGTCCGTCGATGAGGATCGTTTCCGGGCGCTGGTGCTCAAGCAGCGCGAAACCGCGCGCGCCAGCCGCAAGAACACCGGCGCAGACGCCTGGGCAGGCGACGCCGACGTGCTTGAAAATCTGGAGAAAACGGCGTTTGTCGGATACACGAAGCTGGAGACCGAAACGAACATCACGGCGCTCGTCAAGGACGGCGCGCGCGTGGAAAGCGCCGAAACTGGGGACGACATCGTGCTGACCCTTGCGGAAACCCCGTTCTACGCCGAAAGCGGCGGCCAGGTCGGCGACACCGGCGTCATTCAGACGGATTCCTGCACGATTCAGGTGCTGGATACCACAAAAAATGTTTCCGGCGTATACATGCACAAAGCGGTCGTAAAAGAAGGCTTCGTGCGCGCGGGGGATACCGCACACGCTGCGGTGGACGCCGAACGCCGTTTCGCGATCATGCGCAACCACACGG
>USBH01000178.1 GCA_900552925.1 uncultured Oscillospiraceae bacterium | reverse complement strand
AGTTTATCGCGCGCATGATCTCCCAGCGCGCGCGCCGGCGCACGGGCATCGAGATTCATCCCGGCGCGAAAATCGGGAAGAATCTGTTTATCGACCACGGCATGGGCGTCGTGATCGGCGAGACGACCGAGATCGGCGACAACTGCACGCTGTACCAGGGCGTCACGCTCGGCGGCACCGGCAAGGACCACGGCAAGCGCCACCCGACGCTCGGCGACAACGTGCTGATCGGCGCGGGCGCGAAGGTGCTCGGCCCGTTCCGCGTGGGCGACAACGCGCGCGTCGCGGCGGGCGCCGTCGTGCTCAACGAGGTGCCGGACGACGCAACGGCCGTCGGCGTTCCGGCGCGCGTTGTGCGCATCGGCGGCAAGCGCGTCAACAGCGCGCTCGACCAGATCCACGTCGTCGACCCGGTCGCGCAGGAGATGTGCCGCCTGCGCGTCGAGATCATGCACATGCACGAGGCGCTTGAAGAGAAAAATACGGAGGAATCCGAAGAATCATAAGGAAAGGACACGGTATCTGCCATGCAGCTTTACAACACACGCACCCAGAAAAAAGAGGAGTTCATCCCGCACGAGGCCGGCAAGGTCAAAATGTACACCTGCGGCCCGACCGTTTACCACTTCGCCCACATCGGCAACCTGCGCACCTACATCATGGAGGACGTGCTCGAAAAGGCGCTGCGCTACCTCGGCTACGACGTGACGCGTGCGATGAACATCACGGACGTCGGCCACCTTTCGAGCGACGCCGACACCGGCGAGGACAAGATGCTCAAGGGCGCCCGCCGCGAGCACAAGACCGTCATGGAGATCGCGAGGTTCTACACCGACGCGTTCTTTGCCGACTGCGAGAAGCTCGGTATCAAAAAGCCCGAGATCGTCGTGCCGGCCACAAGCTGCATCGACACGTTCATCGAGATGGTCGAAAAGCTGATCGAAAAGGGATTCGCCTACGTTGCGGGCGGCAACGTCTACTTCGATACCTCGAAGCTCGAGACGTACTACGTGTTCGGCAACATGGAGGAGGAGAGCCTCGCCGTCGGCGTGCGCGACAGCGTGGAGGAGGACGAGAACAAGCGCAACAAGAGCGACTTCGTGCTCTGGTTCACGAAGTCGAAGTTCGAAGACCAGGAGCTCAAGTGGGATTCCCCGTGGGGTATGGGCTACCCGGGCTGGCACATCGAGTGCAGCGGCATCAGCGTCAAGTACCTCGGCGAATACCTCGACATCCACTGCGGCGGCATCGACAACGCGTTCCCGCACCACACGAACGAGATCGCGCAGAGCGAGGCGTACCTCGGCCACCCGTGGTGCGGATACTGGTTCCACGTTCTGCACCTCAACGACGCGCGCGGCAAGATGAGCAAGTCGAAGGGCGACTTCCTCACGGTCTCGTACCTCGAGGAAAAGGGCTACGAGCCGCTCGCGTACCGCATGTTCTGCCTGCAGTCGCACTACCGCAAGCCGCTGACCTTCACGTTTGAGAGCCTCGACAACACGGTGACGGCGTACCGCAAGCTCGTTGCGCGCATCGCCGCGCTGAAGGCGGACGGCGAACACGACGAGGCGGGCTGCGAAGCGCTGCGCGCGAAGTTCCGCCAGGCGCTTGAAAACGACGTGAACACTTCGCTCGCGCTGACCGCGCTGTACGACGTGCTCAAGGCGAAGCTCTCGGACGCCGACAAGCGCGCGCTGATCGGCGAGTTCGACGCCGTTCTTTCGCTCGGCCTGCTCGAGGCCGCCGAGCGCCTTGCCAAGGAGGCCGGGAAAAAGACCGCGGTCCCGGAGGGCGTCACGGCCGAGGAAGCCGCGGAGATCGAAGCGCTGATCGAAAAGCGCGCCGCAGCGCGCAAGGCGAAGGACTGGGCGACGGCCGACGCGATCCGCGACACGCTCGCCGCGCGGCACGTCGTCGTGACCGATACGCCGCAGGGCATCACCTGGAGAATCGAAAAATAAACGGCATGGGGGAGCGCTCCGGCGGGGGCGCTCCCTTTTCCGCGCCGCGCGGGAGGCGGCCCGCAGTGCATCGGTCGAAAAAAACAAAAAATCCGCATTGACATTCTGCTTTTTGTGGGATATAGTGGAAATGTATCAACCGCACCATGGTGCGAAAACGGAGGCGTATTGAAATGAACAAGAGAGAACGCGTGATTACCGCTTTAAAGGGCGGCGAGCCGGACCGCGTGCCCGCGGGCTTCTGGTTCCACTTCGGCGGCGAGGCCGCGAAGGGACAGGGCGCGATCGACGCGCACATCGACTACTTTAAAAAGTGCAACCTCGACATGATGAAGATCATGTGCGACAGCTATTTCGACTACCCGAACCCGCTGCAGGTCGAGAAGGCCGAGGACTGGTACAGGATCGAGCCGATGGGGCCGGACCACCCGTTTTTCCGCGAGCAGGTCGAGCGCACGCGCGCGATCGCCGAGGCCGTCGGGCAGGAGGCGCTCGTGCTGTACACGGTGTTCGCGCCGTTTTCCTCGATCCGCTTCGGCTACGGCGACGAGCTCGTGATGCGCACGATCCGGGAGGACCCGAAGGCCGTCTGCCACGCGCTCGACGTGATCGCCGAGGACAACAAGATGTTTGTCAAGGCGCTCTTTGAGGCCGGCGCGGACGGCATCTACTACAGCGTGCAGGGCGGCGAGAAGAACCGCTTCACGGTGGAGGAATACCGCAGGATGATCACGCCGTCCGACCGGGCAGTGCTCGACTACGCGAACACGCTCGGCGAGCTCAACATCCTGCACTGCTGCGGCTGGGCGGGCGACCGGAACAACATCGAGGTCTGGCAGGACTACGAGGCCGCCGCGGTGAACTGGGCCGTGTACGTCGAAAAGATGGGCATGCGCGAGGGCCGGGACTTTTTCCCGAACGTGAAGTGCGTGCTCGGCGGGCTCGACAACACGCCGGCCGGCGTGCTGTACAAGGGCACGTACGACGACCTCAAGGCGGAGATCCGCCGCCTGTGCGCAAAGACCGGGCGCAGCGGCTTCATCCTCGGCGCGGACTGCTCGATCCAGTCCGACACGCCGTACGAGCGCATCCGCCTCGCGACCGAATACAGGTGAAATTTTCCCGTGCAGCGCGTCCTGCACGGGATTTTTGTCAGCAGAAAACCACGCGATAGTCGCGTGGTTCAAAAGAAGGCTTCTGCCGATGATGTAGAAATAGAAACTCCTTTTGTTGTAAAATAAGCTTGCGGTCTGGCAACTGCAAGGACAACAAAAGGAGGACGTTCAAATGAACGACACAAACAGTTTATCACACACGAAATGGAATTGCAAATATCACATAGTCTTACCGATAGTAATCTCAATCACACAGGGATTTACCTCTATTCTAAAGGCAAAATCATGATTCATTTGACCTTTGACTACAAAACCGATGAAAAATGCACCACACCGGGCCAATATCTGAAGTATCACCGGACATTCCAGGGTCTCACCACAAGGGAACTGGCAGAAAAGGTTGGCATTGTGCCCGCGACACTGGTTCTGTATGAGAATGACCGACACCCCATTAAGCACGATATAGCGGTGGCACTTGCAAATACGCTGGGGATTGACCGCAATAGACTTCTGGACGAATATACTACCTTTGTAGATTACCCGTATTCCTCTCTTTTGAAAAAGGTACGGCATGAGCTTTCCTTAACTCAAATGCAAATGGCAGAGGTGATTGGAATAGGTCAAACAACCTATTCCGGCTGGGAAAGGGAAGCCCGCGTTCCACGCCGTAAAGAACACGATAAAATCCTTGCCGCACTGAAAAAGCTAAAGGTAAATGTGGATACATACCTTTGCCAGTCAACTTCTATCTGATTGTAAATCGCACATTTGCAGTACAGTATTCCTTCTATATATACTGAAAGCGTAAAGGAGGAACGCCCTATGAAAAAACGGAAATTCAAGA
>USBH01000177.1 GCA_900552925.1 uncultured Oscillospiraceae bacterium | reverse complement strand
ATCTACACCGTCTAATTCGTCGGCAGCGTCAGATGTGTATAAGAGACAGGTGGTGACCGGCGAGGGCCGGCTCGACGCGCAGACGGCGATGGGCAAGGCGCCGGCGGGCGTTGCGCGCCTTGCGAAGCGATACGGGAAGCCGGTGGTTGCGTTCGCGGGCGGCATTGCGGACGGCGCGCAGGCCTGCCACGCGGCGGGGATCGACGCGTTTTTCCCGGCGGTGCGCGGCGTGACGACGCTCGAGGACGCGATGCGCCCGGAGACGGCGGCCGAAAACCTCGCTGCCGCCGCCGAGCAGGTCTTCCGCCTTGTGGGCACGGCCCACGGCGAGGTCGCGGGGGGCGCGTGTTAACACGCGCTCCGCTAAGTGAAGGAAATTAGTTGCGTGGTCGCGGCGGCGGGCACGGCCCGCTGCGAGGTCGCGGAATCGCGTGTGTACACACGCTTCGACGGTGCATGAAAGAAACTGTATGGTCGCGGCGACGGCAACGTGCCGCACCGAAGTCGCGGGAGGCGCGTGCGGGCACGCGCTCCGTCAGGCGAAGGAAATTAGTTGCGTGGTCGCGGCGTGGGCGGGGCGGTATACTGTGAAGTTGCGGCGGGGGGACTGCGCGGGAAAGGAGGATTGTGCGATGCACGACATTTGGAATCCGTGGCACGGGTGCGTCAAGTGCAGCGAGGGCTGCGCGCACTGCTACATGTATTTTCTGGACGGCCAGCGCGGCAAAAACGGCGCGGAGATCTACCGCACGAAGGCGGGCTTCCGCTACCCGCTGAGTCGCGACCGCGCGGGGAATTACAAGGTGAAAAGCGGCGAGCAGCTGCGCGTCTGCATGACCTCCGACTTCTTTCTCGAGGAGGCCGACGCGTGGCGGCGCGCGGCGTGGGAGATCATCGACCAGCGCCGGGACGTGGTGTTTTTCCTGCTGACGAAGCGCCCGGAGCGCGTGGAAAAGTGTCTGCCGTTCAACTGGGGCGGCGGCTGGGAGAACGTCTTTTTCAACGTGACGTGCGAAAACCAGCGCCGGGCGGACGAGCGCATCCCGATTCTGCACAGCCTGCCGTTCAAGCACAAGGGCGTCATGACCGCGCCGCTGATCGGGCCGATCGAGATGGAAAAGTACCTCGCGCAGGGGCAGATCGAGCAGGTGATCTGCGGCGGCGAGAACTACGACGGCGCGCGCCCGTGCAATTTCGACTGGGTGCGCGCGCTGTCCCGCCAGTGCCGCGCGCACGACGTGACGTTCAGCTTCATCGAGACGGGCACAAATTTCATCAAGGACGGCCGCCGGTACTTCATGCCGAACAAGCGCGTGCAGAGCGAAATGGCGTTCAAATCGGGCGTTTCGTTCCGCGGCAGGCCGATGCGGTTTTATCTGGAGGACGAGTACGGCGAGATCCCGCCCGAGCGGCTGTATGCGCCGCACTTCGGCCCGCAGTGCAAAAACTGCGGCAGCCGCCTGACCTGCAACGGCTGCGCAAACTGCGCGCGGTGCATGATCCTCGACCCGAAAGGGTAAGGGAACCCTCGCCGGGGTTCCCCGATACGGCGCAGCCGTATAAAAAGAGCTTGAAAATTTGCGCAAAAAAAGATGCCGACCAGTGCGGCATCTAACAATTTCTGTTGCAATAACACGAAATTTGTGTTAATTACTATATATCGTAATTGTTGGAGTGTGGAAGCGTGTATATCTTCGAAAAAATATCGGGAAAATGTGAATATGGAAAAAAAGTCGTTTACCGTTTGGGGTAGGGCGTCGCGACTGCGGCACGTTGCCGCCCGCCGCCGTGTGTGTGCCCGCCTATACCGCGCAGTACGCATCTACCGCCGCGACCACATAGCCGATTTCCTTCACTCAACAGAGCGCGTGTCAACACGCGCCCCCCGCGACTTCGCCGCGGCACGTTGCCGCTGCCGCGACCACGCAGTGTTTTTCACGCACTGCCGAAGCGTGTGCACACACGCGATTCCGCGACTCCGGTGCGGGCCGTGACCGCCCGCCGCCGCGACCACTTAGCTGGTTTCCTTCACATAACAGAGCGCGTGTCAACACGCGCCCCCCGCGACTCCGCCGCGGCACGTTGCCGCCCCCGCGCGTTGGCGCACGGCTTCGTAGAACATGACTGTGGCGGCGCAGGCCACGTTGAAGGAGCTGGCCGAGCCGCGCGGATTCATCGGAATCGTCGCGAGCACGTCGCTGCGCTCCTTGTAAATGCGGCGCAGACCCTCGGTCTCGTTGCCGATCAGCAGCATCGTCGGCTTTGTGAAGTCCACTTCCGAAAGCGTCTTTTCGTGGTGCGCCGTCGTGCCCACCACCTGAAAGCCCGGGTAGCGCGTCTTCAGCCCGTCGATCAGCGCAAAAACCGAGTCGTTGTCCGACATGCGGACCGCCGGCACGCAGAAGAACGAGCCCATCGTCGAGGAAACGACGTCCGGGTCGTACAGATCCACGCCGTGCCCGGTCAGGATCAGCCCCTCCACGCCGAGCGCATCGCAGGAGCGCAGGATTGTGCCGAGATTGCCGTGGTTCGAGGGGCGGTCGAACAGCGCGATCAGCGGGTTTTCCGAAAGCGGGATGCGCGAAAAATCGTCGTCCCGCATTTTGACGACTGCCAGCAGCTCCGAGGTGTCCGCCTTGCCGCTGAGCGCCGCGAGCAGATCGCCGCGCAGCGCGTAGTTGACCTGCGTGCGCACCGCGGCGAGCTTGTCTCTGGCCCAGTCCGAGAGCTTCCGGTCGCCGTCGTAGAGGAACGACACGATCTCCCAGCCGTTTTCGACGGCGTTGTTGATGTTTCGCACGCCCTCGACGAAGAATTCCCCGTACTTGTACCGCTTGTTGCGGTTGGTCTTCAGCACCTCAAATTTCTGGTATGTCGCGCTGCGCGTGTAAACGCGTTCCGTTTTCATGTGTTGTTCCCCTTTTCCTCTGCTTCGCGCTTGGGGGGCAGCAGGCACTGCACCGCCTCGCGCACGTATTCCGCAAGCGGCTTTTCCTGCACGCCCACCACGCTGACCGCGCAGCGGCTCACCGGGATCAGCACCTTTTTCGCGCTGCTCTCCGAGACGGCCGCCGCCATTTTCGGCGTGATTTCGCCGAGCAGCGCGTTCGCCGCAATGATCCCGATGGGGCCGACGATCACGTCCGCCCAGGCGCTGTTCACAACGACCGGGTTTTCGCCGGTCGCGGCGGCTGTGGCGCCCGCGCGCAGCATCGCCGCCGTCGCCATGCTGTTCGTGCCCACGGCGACCAGCTCCGCCTGCGGCACGCTCCTCAGGATCTGCTCGGTCAGCGCGGCGCCCATTTTGCCGCCCTGCCCGTCGATCACCAGTATTTTCATTTCCCTATGCCTCCAAAGTCTGAACTTCCGTTACGGCTCCTCCACAACGCCGGAAACCGGCAGTTCGCCGTACATCAGCACCGTGCAGTCGACCGCGACGCCGCCCACCGTCACCGGCTCGCCCGCCGCGTAGATCTCCAGCGTCTCGATCGGGCGGCCGCCCGCCTCGTAAAACGCGCGGAACGTCTTGGAAATCGCCTCGAGCGCCGCCGCTGAGGACGCGCCGTCGATGTAGCTCTGCAGCGCGCCCGAGAACTGCAGGCGCACAACGCCGTCGGATTCGTCGAGCGCCTCGAGCACCACGTCCGCCGGGAACGCGCCCTTTTCCGCCATCTTCTCGATGAGCGCCGCGGCGTCCGTCGTCTCGCCCTGCAGCGTGTACTGCGTCAGGCCGCTGTCGTTCGGCACGAAGACGGGAACGTCCTGCGCGGCGACGGCGGCGACCGTGCTGCCCGCGTCGGTTTCTGCGGCTACCGACGCGCTGTCCGGCTCAGCTTCCGCCTCGGCTTCTGCCGGGGCCGATGCTTCCGGCGTGGCTTCCGGCGCGGCTTCTGCGGCCTGTCTCTTATACACATCTCCGAGCCCACGAGACTGCAGCTAATC
>USBH01000176.1 GCA_900552925.1 uncultured Oscillospiraceae bacterium | reverse complement strand
GGAGATGTGTATAAGAGACAGCTCGTCGGCCACGCGCTCGTGCGCCATGTGCCCCCACCAGATCAGCACGTCGGTGTTGTCCAGCACGGTCTGTGTCAGCCCGTGCTCCGGCTCCTCCAGCGTCGCCGTTCTGACCGCCATGCCCGCGGCCTGCAGGAAATCTGCGATGCACCCGTGGATGCCCTTGGGGTAGACCGCCGCCACCTCCGCCGCCTGCTTTTCATGCAGGTATTCGTTCCAAACCGTTACGCGAATTGCCATTTTTACAGCTCCTTCCCCGGACGCCGCCGTCTGCGGCGCCCGCCTTCGTTTTCAGTCGATTGTTTCCCATGCGCCGGTTTCCGCCGAGCGCAGCACCGCGTCCATGACGTGCTGGTTGACGCGCCCGTCCTCGATCGTCGCGGCCTTGCCGTCCGCCTTGCCGTTCAGCAGGTCGGCGAAGGACTGCATCTGATCCACTCTGAATTTCGCCGGGATCGGCAGCTTCGTGAACACATGCGCCTCGGCGTTCGCCTCGCCGATGCAGATCTCGATCTCGTCGGCGTCGGGCGTGTGGTCGAGCGAATACTGGATCGCGCCGCGGCTGCCGTAGATCTCCATCGTCTGGTAATTGCCGCGCCCGTAGCCGAACCGCGTGATGCGGAAGGTCGCCGCCGTTCCGCCGTCCATCTCGGCAAAGTAATTCGCGAAGTCGTCGACGTCCACCTTTCCCATGCCGCTGCCGTCGAGCTTTTCGCGCTCGTGGACGAACGTGCCGGCGTGGCTGACGACGCGCCTGTACTCCTTGCCGGTCACGAAGCGGACGAGGTCGAGCGCGTGGCTGCCGAGGTCGCCGAGCGCGCCGGAGCCGGTGTACTGCTTTTCAAAGCGCCAGACGAGCGGCGTGTTGCAGTGCGGCAGGCCCCAGGCCTGGTAGTACTGCATGTCGACGTGGTAGATGTCGCCGATCATGCCGCGCTCCACAAGATCGCGCGCATACCGCGCGGCGGCCTTGAAGCGGTAGGAAAAGCAGACCATGCTCTGCACGCCCTTTTCCTTTGTGACGGCCGCAAGGCGGTCCGCCTCCGCCGCGGTCATCGTGATCGGCTTCTCCACGGCGTACGGCTTGCCCGCTTCCGCCGCGGCGAGCGCGATCTCGTAGTGCACGCAGTTCGGCGTCGAGATGTCCACGGCGTCGACGTCCGGGCAGCGGATCAGGTCGCGGTAGTCGGTGAAGCAGTGCGCTTCGTCGATGCCGTACGTCTCCCGCGCGTAGCGCAGCGCCTCGGGGTCGATGTCGCACACCGCCGTCAGCCGGAGATCCGGGCTGCGGTCGATGCCCGGCAGATGCACGCCCCGCGAAATGCTGCCGATGCCGACGCTTCCGATTCGAATTTGACTCATTGACAACTCCTCCTTTATCCGTCTGCTTTCGCAGCGAATTTTATGCGCGCCGGCCCGCCTTCGATGCGCCGCCGGCACAGTTGCGGGCGGCTCCGCCAAAAGCTCAGAAACGCCGCCCGCCTTCACCTGCATTTTATTCTTTTATCACCATAAAAGCAATTCTCTTTTTCCATAAAGAAAGCGTGGATTTATTTTGCAGTCTACCGAATGCGCCGCGCGCAGACAAAAACAGCACCCCGCCGGCATGCGGCGGAGCGCCAGTTTTCTGCGAATCGCTTGTGGAACCGGCGGCAGCGCCGCGGCTTAAAGCGTATCCGGCAGCGGTTCCATGGGGTACTCCAGCCCGCAGTTTCCGCACACGGCGCGCTGCCCGCCCGCCTGAACGGTCAGCGGCCCGCCGCAGAGATCACATTGCAGCTTGCGCATGAAAACACCTCCTCAAATAACAAAACGGAACGGTACTGCATGCAGTGCCGTTCCGCCTACTGTACGATATTTTTAGACCGAACCGGCCGCGCTTACTTCAGGAACGGGAGCGAGCCGATCAGCGCAGCATCCTTCGCCTTGCCGCTGCACACCTGGAAGAAGCAGATGACGCGGACGACAAAGACGACGGTCATCGCGATCGCGCCGACGATCGGGACGATGAAAGTCCAGACCAGAACAAGGGATACGATCAGAAGCAGCTGATTGACGATCTCCAGCTTCAGCGCCTGGCGCGAATGGAAGCTCGCGTACGGGGACTCCGGCGCGGCGAGCAGCGCGATGACGATGCCGACCACACCGAGCATGTACGCCGCCATGGCGACGACCTTGTTCTTCGAGATGTCGTCGGGCGCAAACTCCGCCGTGTGGTCCGCGGGGTTATACGCGGGCTGCACCGGCTGCTGGTAGACGGGCTGCTGGTAAACCGGCGGCTGTACGGGCGCCTGCTGCGCGGCGGGAGCGGGCTGCTGAACCGGCGCCGCCTCCGGGGCCGGGGCCGCTTCGGGCTGTGCGGGCGTCGGCTGCGCAGGCGCTGCCTGCTGTGCTACGGGCGTACCGCAAACGGCGCAGAATGTACCGCCTTCTGCAAGCTGACTGCCGCATTTCTGACAAAATGCCATAATTCTGACCATCCTTTCACCGCGGGGCTCACAAAGGGAAGCCGCCGCGCATCACAATGATTTATTATAATGAAAATTATACTCCTCCCGCCGCAGCTTGTAAAGCACTCACCGCAAAAAATATCGAAAATCTGTATAAAGCGCCGTTTTTTCGCAGCGCGTGCAGCCGGCTTTTCCCTGCGGTGGGAAATCTGCCCAAAAGCCGGCGCGGCAAGGACCGCGGCACAGGGCCGCAAACCCGGGGCAAGCCGAAAAAAATGGGCGGCGGAATTTGTCCCGCTGCCCATTTGTATGCGGCAATACCCGCCTTTATCCCGCCTTCGCCGCATCCAGCGCGGATTTCCCGCGGCTCACAGCGCGCACATACCCGCGCAGCGCGCGCCACAGGCCGTACGCTGCGCCGAGAAACAGCGCGCCGAGCACGAGCGACGCCGGAAGCGTGAGCCAGAACGGCATCGCCCAACTCCCGAACTGCATCATCACAAACGGCACGTCAAAACCGAAAAGCCCGCCGGCGAACTCGATGACGCCCGCGACGGGCGCGATCACCGCGCAGGCCAGCATGCCGACCGTCAGCACAGCCAGCACCGGCAGCACGAACATACCGGTAAGGCCGACGACGCTGTAAAAGCCCGCGGCCGCGAGAAAGCGCGTGCAGCGCGGCAGCTTGCGGTTGCGGGCGCAGTCGCCGAGATACGCCCGCGCGAGCGCCTGCGGGTCGCCGAGGCGCGCGCAGATCGCCGCCTCCGCCACGCCGTCCGCCTGCAGCTCCGCGATCGCGCTGCGGATCTCCTGCACGATGTCCAGCCGCTCCGTGACGGGCAGCGGCCGCAGCAGTCGGTCGATCCGGTTCAGATATGCCTGTACGCTTTGTTCCTGTTTCACAACGCATGCTCCCTTTCCGCGCCGCTTCCCTCCTGCAGGTCCGCGACCGTTTCCACGAGGTTTTCCCACTCCCGGCTCACCGCCTCGAGATAGGCCGCGCCGCGCTCCGTCAGCGTGTAGTACTTGCGCGGCGGCAGCCCCGCCTGCGTCTCCTGCCAGAAGGCCATGAGGTATTCCTCCTTGAGCAGCCGCCGCAGGAGCGGGTAGATCGTGCTCTCCTTCGCCGCAATGACCGGCCGCTTCTCGAGCTCGCTCATAATCTCATAGCCGTACCGCGGCTTCTGCTGCACGAGCAGCAAGATGCAGTACTCCAGCGTGCCGCGCTTGATCTGTGACCGCCATTCCTCGAGTTTCATCGCATTCCCTCCCATCCATCGTTTCAACATGTACATCGTACCACACAGTATATCGTTTGTCAATCTTCTGCGCCAAAAACTCCTTTTCTAGGCCGAAGAAGCCGCGCGCAACCGCAAGTTTACATTTCGAACGCGCAAAATTCTGGAAATCTCCGCATTCTGTGTTATCTGTCTCTTATACACATCTGACGCTGCCGACGAATTAGACGGTGTAGAT
>USBH01000175.1 GCA_900552925.1 uncultured Oscillospiraceae bacterium | reverse complement strand
GTCTAATTCGTCGGCAGCGTCAGATGTGTATAAGAGACAGGTCTTTACTTTTCCAGCCGTTTGTATTATAGTATTGGTAGATATGAAAGCGGTTGCAGAGAAAAGTTTCTGTGCAGGCTGCTTTATAATTTTAAAATTCAAGGAGGAAACAATCATGGCAAAAATCATCGGTAAGTCTCTCCCGAACATGCCTTGGCAGGACAAGCCGCAGGGCTATGACAAGCCCGTATGGCGCTATGACCACAATCCGATCATTCCCCGCGACCTGATCCCGACGTCCAACAGCATCTTCAACTCGGCGGTTGTTCCGTTCGAGGGCAAGTATGCCGGCGTGTTCCGCTGCGACAACCGCGGCCTGATGATGGACATCTTTGCGGGCTTCTCCGAGGACGGCGTCCACTGGAACATCAACCATGACCCGATCGTCTTCGAGCCGGCGCCGGGCTGCGACCCGTGCGTTACGCGCAAGGAGTACCGCTACGACCCGCGCGTCTGCTTCATCGAGGACAGATACTACATCACCTGGTGCAACGGCTACCATGGCCCGACGATCGGTGTCGGCTACACCTATGATTTCAAGACCTTCTATCAGCTCGAGAACGCGTACCTGCCGTACAACCGCAACGGCGTGCTCTTCCCGAGAAAGATCGGCGACAACTTCGCAATGCTGAGCCGTCCGTCCGATACCGGCCACACCCCGTTCGGCGACATCTTCTACAGCGAGAGCCCGGATATGACCTACTGGGGCAAGCACCGCTATGTCTTCGGCACGAGCAAGATCGCCGGCTGGCAGGCGAAGAAGGTTGGCCCTGGCCCCACCCCGATCGAGACCGACGAGGGCTGGCTGATGATCTATCACGGCGTTCTGAACTCCTGCAACGGCTTCGTGTACCGCTTCGGCGTTGCGCTGCTTGACATCGACAAGCCGTGGATCGTCAAGGAAAGAGGCCTCTTCTATGTCTTTGGTCCGGAAGAGGATTACGAGCTCACCGGCGACGTGCCGAACGTCACATTCCCGTGCGCTACGCTCACCGACGCAGACACCGGCCGCATCACGATCTACTACGGCGCGGCGGATACCGTCACGGGCATGGCGTTCACGACGGTTGACGAGCTGCTTTCCTACATGAGAAAGTACCCGCATCCGGTTGACTGATTTTAAAAAAAGCATAGTGTTTTTGGCAGGCGCTCCAGCACGGAGCGCCTGTTTTTTGCGTTTTTCTGGTACTTTGTTCTAAATTCAATCGTGTTTTTTCGTATGGGATTGTTAGTTTTTTGCGTTGTCAAGCGTGCCGTTTTTCAGTAAAATAGGGGTAAGGGATAAAGACAAAATGAAAAATGCCAAGCAGTTATGTATAAGCAGGCGCGGGATGCGCCACAATGAAAAGGGAAAAATTGGCAGCGACTGAAAGGATTGGTGCATATGGCACTCGAGAAAATGGATATCTATTACAACAGCGTCGCGGAGACGTACGACGACCGCGTGCGCCGCGCAACGACCGACGAGGACGGCTACATCGTCCGCATGGCGGCCGCCTTTCCGATGAAGGAAAACCTCAATATCATAGATCTCGGCGCGGGCACGGGCCTGCAGCTGAAGCCGCTTCTGGAAAAGGAAGCGACGCTGCGCGCCACGTGCGTGGACTGCTCCGGCAAGATGCTGGCCCGCCTCAAGAAAAACCTCGCCGATTACAGCGACCGCGTGCAGGTCGTTTCCGCGGATTTCTTCGACCACGATTTCGGCTTTGAGTTTTACGACGGCGCGACGGCCACGATGGCGCTGCACTACTACAGCGAGGCGCAGAAGCTCCAGCTCTACAAGAACCTGCGCGTCGGCATCAAGAAGGACGGCTTTTTCCTTCTGACCGATAAGTTTGCGCCCACGCAGAACTATCAGGATTTCTGCCGCAGCGAGTTTGAGCGCAAGCGCACCGAAGCGCGCCAGCCGGAAGGGCACTACTACACGTTCACGCCGCTCACGGTGGCGAACGAGGCGGCGCTGCTGTTCAAGGCCGGTTTCGCAGAGGTGCAGGTGTGCTGGGCGAAATCGAACACGGCGGTTCTGCTCGCGACGCGGTAAGCGCCCGGCGGATTGCGGAAAAAATCCTGCAATACGGCGGAAATCATTATAGAGACCATATAAGGGGCAAACGCCGATGTTCAGGCGGCCGCAGCGCAGTGCGGCTGCCTTTTGGTGTTTCTTCGTGTCGGATAACGTCAGAAAAACGGAAAAGGGGCGGTCGGCCGTACAGGCTTGACCGCCCCTTATTCCTATGCTATAATCATTTTGTTTCAAAAGCAACCATTTTGGGGAGGGTTTTTATGACTTTGTTCAACACAGCACGTATTCTTAGGCAGGAGCCGGTGGCCGGTGAGATCCCGCCGGCCAAAAGCCTGCTTCGGGATACGGTTCAGGTCGCGTGGCCGTCGATCATCGAGTCGTTCCTCGTGGCGCTCGTCGGCTTCATCGACACGATCATGGTCAGCGTGCTCGGCTCCTATGCGATCGCGGCAGTCGGCCTGACGCAGCAGCCGAAATTCATCGGAATCGCGGTGTTCATGGCGATGAGCACGGCAATCTCGGCGCTGGTTGCGCGCCGCCGCGGCGAGAAAAACCGCGAAAGCGCCGTGCAGATTCTGCGCATGTGCATTCTCGTCACCGTGATCCTGACGGCGATTATCAGCGTGGTCTGCGTTGCCTTTGCCGACCCGATCATCCGCTTTGCGGGCTCGGCGGAGGATACGCACGAGGCGGCCGTCGAGTACTTCCAGGTCATCATGGGCGGCATCGTCTTTACGACGGTCATGATGATCATCAACGCGGCCCAGCGCGGCGCGGGCAACACGAAAATCGCGATGCGCACGAATATTGTTTCGAATCTCGTCAACATCGTGTTCAACTACCTGCTGATCGGCGGCAACTTCGGCTTCCCGGAACTCGGCACGCGCGGCGCGGCCATCGCGACGGTGATCGGCTCGGTCGTCGGCTGCGGCATGTCGATCGCGTCGATGTTCTCCAAGCAGTCCTTCGTCTTCATCCGCGGCGTCAAGGGCTGGATCGCCTCGCGCTTTGACATCCGCTCGCTGCTCAATGTCGGGACAAGCGCGTTTGTCGAGCAGATTTTCATGCGCATCGGCTTTTTGCTGTTTGCGATCACGGTTGCAAACCTCGGCACGACGCAGTACGCGGCGCATCAGATCGGCATGAACATGATGAGCCTTTCGTTCTCGTTCGGCGACGGCCTTTCCGTGGCCTCGGTCGCCCTGGTCGGCCGCAGCCTCGGGCAGGAGCGGCGCGACCTCGCAAAGCTTTACGCCGCCATGTGCCAGCGGCTCGGCCTGCTGTGCGCCTTTGTGATGTCCATGGTGTTCCTGTTCTTTGGGCGCAACCTCTTTGCGCTGTTCTCGAACGAGCCGGAGATCCTCGACATCGGCGTGATGATCATGCGCATCCTGTGCTTCGTCATCTACATGCAGATTTCGCAGGTCGTTTTCTTCGGCTGCCTGCGCGGCGCCGGAGACACAAAGTATACGGCGCTGGCCTCGCTGATCAGCGTGACGTTCATCCGTCCGGGCCTGAGCTGGCTGCTCTGCTACCCGCTCGGCCTCGGCCTGTTCGGCGTCTGGATGGGCCTCGTCGGCGACCAGTTCATGCGCTTCCTGCTCGGCTACATCCGCATGAAGCAGGGCAAGTGGCTGAAAATCAAGATTTAAGGACGGAAAACGGCTGTGCGGCGGTGCCACGCGGCCCGCAGCATAAAAAGCGCCGCAGGCGCCCGACCGCATACAGCGGTTCAGGTTCCTGCGGCGTTGTTTTGTTTTCAGGGGCGTTCCTTCATCACAGAGCACGTTTTAATGCCGTAGTAGCGGAAGCAGCGCAATGCGTTTTCATCGATCCGCTCGCCGCATGCGACAATCGGGACCCTGTCTCTTATACACATCTCCGAGCCC
>USBH01000174.1 GCA_900552925.1 uncultured Oscillospiraceae bacterium | reverse complement strand
TAGCTGCAGTCTCGTGGGCTCGGAGATGTGTATAAGAGACAGTGCTAGAAGAGCTCGGCATGGAGCTGCCGACGAACCTCGACGACTTTACAGCGTTCCTGCAGGCCGCGAAGGATCAGTACGACATCGCGCCGCTGACGGCGAATAAGAGCAGCCCGTTCATCTCGACCATTCTCACAGCGTTCGGCATGGGCGACGCGGAGTGGTATGACATCGACGGCACGTATACGCACAGAATCAAGCACCCGCAGATCGCGGATTACCTCGGCTACCTGCAGATGCTGTACAGCGAAGGCCTGATGGACAACGACATGCCGATCAACACGGCGGACAACTCAAAGGAGAAATTCGCGAGCGGCAATGCGATCGCCTGCGCGCCGCTGATGTTCTGGGATATCCCGTCCATGGTCAACGCGCTTTCGACCAGCAACCCGGATTGCAAGATCGAGTTCGTCACCGACCTTGCGCCCGACGCTGACACGCAGCCGCACCATTACATCATGGAAGGCGCAAAGTTTGTCACCTGCATCTCGCAGAACTCCAAGAACCCGGAGCACGTTGTCAACTGGCTGAACATCCTCACCGAGCCGGACAACTTCCGCAGAACGTACATCGGTGAAGAGGGCGTTTCCTACGAGATCATCGACGGCGAGTACCACCCGATTTTCGAGGGCGACGACGCGACCAACTTCAACGCGTACACGAACTCCGACAAGATGTCGGGTTTCAGCGATCCGACGCTCGCGTTCCAGATGTGGCAGGCCAGAGCCAGAAAGACGCCGGAAATGGCAGAAGCCTACGAAGCCATGAATTCCCGTGTCGACGAGTATGAGGCGTTGGTTTCGATCGAAGCGTACGGCAAGACCTCTCCGCAGGTGCAGGAGTACATCACGGCGCTGAATCAGGCGTTCTCCGATTCCTTCCTGAAGGCGATCGTCGAGGGCACGGATCCCGATGAAGCCGTCGCAGCGATGCAGGCGGAATGGGATGCAAACGGCGGCCTCGAGGTGGAAGCGGCCATGCAGGAATTCTATGAAGCGAACAAAGACTTTGCCGGTTAATCGTAAGCAAATCTGAGGAAAACGATTTCCGCCTTCTGCCGTCCGGCGGGAGGCGGAATCTCTTTTGGAAAGGATTGGATGAAATGAACCATCTGCATATGCCCGGCCGGGAGATCCCGGTGCTGGGCGAGTACGACGTCATTGTGATGGGCGGCGGCACGGCGGGCGCCTTTGCCGGCATCGCGGCATCGCGGCGCGGCAGCCGCACGCTGATCATCGAGCAGTTCGGGGCGCTGGGCGGCTCGGCGACGCTGGGCCTCGTCCTGCCGCTGATGTCGACGCACATGCCGAATTACCGCGGCCACTGCCCGCTGAGCGCGGAGCTTGTCGAGCGGCTGCGCGCGGTCGGCGGCGTGGAGGACGACGACTATTATTTCGACACCGCGATGATGAAGGTCGTGCTGGAAGATATGGCCGTGGAAAGCGGCTGTGCGCTGCTGTATTACACGACGCTTGTGGACGTCGTGCGCGAGGGCGACACGGTGACGCATGTGATTGTCAGCAACAAGGACGGCCTCACGGCCTATGCGGCGAAGTGCTTCATCGACGGCACAGGCGACGCGGACCTTGCGAAAGCGGCCGGCGTACCGTACGAGTCCGGCAACCACAACCGCGTGAACCAGCCGGTTTCGCTGCGCTTTGAGATGGCCGGCATCGACTTTGACCGGTTCCACGCGTTTATGCGCAGCCTCGGCAACAACGCGCACAAGTATTTTGCGATGAATACGGCGGGCATGAAGGAAGTCCTGCAAAAGGCACATGACGACGGCGTGCTGACCGGGCAGGATATCTGCTACTTCCAGGCGTTCGGCATCCCGGGCCGTCCCGATGCGATGAATTTCAACTGCCCGGAGCTCGCGACCAAGGTGGACGTGGTGGACCCGGCGTTTATGACGCAGAAGCAGGTCGAGGGCAAAAAGGCCATCCTGCGGCTGCGCACGTTCCTGCGCCGGTATGTCCCGGGCTTTGAAAACGCCTATATCACGGAGATCGCGCAGCTTGTCGGCTTCCGCGAATCGCGCCGGATTGTCTCGGAATACGTGCTGACGATTCAGGACATTCTCGCCTACAGAAAGTTCCCGGACGGCATTGCCGCGAGCCACTACCCCGTGGACGTGCACGGCGAAGACGACGTCTCGCTCGGCCAGCGGTACGATGAGTCGGTTCCCAAAAACGAGCGCTACTGGGAGGTGCCCTTCCGCACGATGGTCGCCAAGGGCGTGGATAACCTGCTTGTGGCGGGCCGCTGCGCGGGCATGGACTTCCGCGCGCAGTCTGCGGCGCGCATTCAGCCGATCTGCCGCTCGATGGGCGAGGCGGCGGGCATTGCAGCGGCGCTGGCCGTAAAGGGGGAGCGCGTCTGCTTCCGCGAGACGGACGGCGCCGAAATCCGCAGGGAAATCCGGCTGCCCGACGCATTTTAATTGAGACGTGTTTTGCTGAAATAAATCGCTTGCTGTGCTTGCTGTAAGGAGAGCGCATGTCCGGCTGCGGCCGAGGCCTGCGCTCTCTTTGCGTCTGTGCGCGGGGAAGAGAAGACGCTGCCGCCTGCATTCCGGATGGGACGGAAAATGGCGCTCGAGTTTTTTTGATTGACATCTTGTAGTTTATCTGTTATACTCAGCTATAGAACTACAACGAATCAATAAAAAGGGGTGTCGCGATGATTTCCATTTCAGAATCGGAGTGGCAGGTCATGAAAGTCGTCTGGTCCGGCCCGCCCAAGACTTTGCCGGAAATTCTCTCCGCTCTGCAGTTTACCGGCTGGAGCAAGACCACAATTCAAACGTATTTGTCCCGCTTGGTCAAGAAGGGGGCGCTGACCACGCAACGGCAGGGGAAGGGGTATCTCTATTACCCCACGCTGTCGCAGAGCCAGTGCCAGATCGAGCAGAGCCGGAGCTTTCTGCACCGCGTCTACGATGGATCCCTATCCAAAATGGTGCTGGGCTTTGTGGAGAGCGGCAGCCTCTCGCCCGAGGAATTGGAGGAATTGAAGGCGCTGATCGACCGGCAGGAGAAAAACGATGCGGCTCACTGACCTGTTTTTTGTCGTGGTGTATCTGTCCGTTATCGGCGGCCTGTTTGGGGTGGCATCGCTGTTTGTAAGCCATATCTTTGGGCGCGTCAGGGGGCTTTGGCTTACGCTGTGCGGCATGGCGCTGTACCTTCTGCCCGTACTGTCTCCCGAGGTGTGGCTGTTCTCCCCGGAGCCGGAACAGCGCATGGACGGCTTCGTCCTTGCCGGACGCGTGTGGACCGCGGGATGCCTGCTTTTTCTCGCCTATCGGTTGACGCGGCTGTTTCTGGCAGGGCGGACGATCCGCGGATATCCGCCCTGCACGGACCGGCGCATAATCGATATGGCGGCGCAGTGCGCATATGCGCAGAAAATGAAGCGCCCGCCGCGCCTTCTGGAGACCGCGCTGGATGCGCCCGCTTCAGTCGCCGGCGTGCTGCGTCCGGCGATGCTCGTAAATACTGCCAGCCTTTCCGGGCTTACGGACCGCCAGCTGCGGATCGTCCTGACGCACGAGCTGACCCATATCAAACGCGGCCACCTGCTGTTTCAGCGGATCTTCGACTTCGTCTGCGTCCTGCACTGGTTCAATCCGCTGGTCTGGCTGAGCCGGAAAGACTTCGCCCTCCACTGTGAAACCGACTGCGACGAACATGCGCTTCGCGGCCTGTCGGGAACGGTCACCGGCAAAGAATATGCCCGGACGATTCTCCGGCTGCTGGAGCTGTCTGCCTTGCGCAGCGAAAAATCGGTGCAGGGGATGGGCGCGCTCGCGTTTGTTCACACCCGGCAGCGGATGGAGCGGATTCTCCGTCGTTCCGCCCGATGGCGGGAGCGCCTGCTCGCGGGCTGTCTGGCCTGTCTCTTATACCCATCTGACGCTGCCGACGA
>USBH01000173.1 GCA_900552925.1 uncultured Oscillospiraceae bacterium | reverse complement strand
TGGGCTCGGAGATGTGTATAAGAGACAGTTCCTGCATTATGCGCTGCGCCTTGCGCTTTTTGCCGTGTTTTCCGAGGTGCCGTACGACCTCCTGTTTCAGGGGCGGGTGCTTGAATTCAGCCGGCAGAATATCCTGTTCACGCTGCTCACGGCGCTGCTTGTCATGCGCCTTTTAGACCTTGCGGCCAAAAAGCGGAACGTATTCCTGTTTATCGGCGCGCTGCTTCTCGCCGTGGTCCCGTATTTCCTGCATTTCAGCTATGGGGTTTACGGTGTGCTCTCCGTGCTGTGCTTCTTCCTGTTTCAGAAATACCGCGGCATCGATGCGATCGCGTTTTCGGCGCTTACGTACGGGCGCTACCTGTACGACGGCAACTTCACGCAGCTGTACGCCATCGCGGCGAGTATCCCGATTCTGCTGTACAACGGAAAGCGCGGCGCGGTCTCGCTCAAGTATTTCTTCTACATCATCTATCCCGCGCATCTGCTTGTTTTGTATGCGATCCACTATATCTTGGCCAATCACCTATTGCCATTTTAGCAAATTGCGCGTATAATAAAGCTATCTATTCAAGGAAGGGAAGGATTTATTATGTACGGTGATCTTCTGAACACGATCGGCTTTGTCGCCCAGTCGGACCCGGAGCTCGGTGCCGCCATGGAGCTCGAGCTCAAGCGCCAGCGCCGCAATCTGGAGCTGATTGCCTCCGAAAACATCGTCTCGCCGGCCGTTATGGCGGCGATGGGTACGGTGCTGACGAACAAGTACGCGGAGGGCTATCCGGGGCACCGCTATTACGGCGGCTGCCAGGATGTCGACATCGTGGAAAACATTGCGCGCGACCGCGCGTGCAAGCTGTTCGGCGCTGAGCATGCGAACGTGCAGCCGCATTCCGGCGCGCAGGCGAACCTCGCCGTATATTTTGCGCTCCTGCAGCCGGGCGATACGGTGCTCGGCATGAACCTCGCCGAGGGCGGCCATCTGACGCACGGCTCGCCGGTCAATATGTCCGGCGCCTACTACAACTTCGTGGCCTACGGCGTCGACCCGGTCACGCACCGGATCGATTACGAAAAGCTGCTGGAGCAGGCCTGCACGGTCAAGCCGAAGCTGATCGTCGCCGGCGCGAGCGCTTATCCGCGCGCGATCGATTTCAAAAAACTGCGGGAAATCGCCGACGCCTGCGGCGCATACCTGATGGTCGACATGGCGCACATCGCAGGGCTTGTCGCCGGCGGCTGCCACATGAATCCCGTCCCGTATGCGGACGTTGTGACGACCACGACGCACAAGACGCTCCGCGGCCCGCGCGGCGGCATGATCCTGTGCCGGGAGGAATTTGCAAAGAAAATCGACAAGGCGATATTCCCGGGCACGCAGGGCGGCCCGCTGATGCACATCATCGCGGCGAAGGCCGTCTGCCTCGGCGAGGCGCTGAAGCCCGAGTTCAAGACTTATGCCGAGCAGACCGTGAAGAACGCGCAGGCGCTCGCGAAGGGCCTCATGGACCGCGGCATGAAGCTTGTCTCCGGCGGCACCGACAACCACCTGATGCTTCTCGACCTCTCGGAGGGCGAGCTGACCGGCAAGGAGCTCGAGCACCGTCTCGATGAGGTCTACATCACCGCGAACAAGAATACGATCCCGAACGAGCAGAGAAGTCCGTTCGTCACGAGCGGCGTGCGGCTCGGCACACCGGCAGTCACGACCCGCGGCCTCAAGGAAGCGGATATGGATGTGATCGCCGAGTGCATCTGGCGCTGCGCGACCGATTACGAGAACAGCGCCGATGCGATCCGTGAAAAGGTCACATCGCTTCTGCAGGCGTACCCGCTTTACTGAAATTCCCGGAGGTAAAAACGCATGAGAGCACCGCTTGCCGACCGCATCCGGCCGCAGACGCTCGACGATGTCGTCGGGCAGCGGCATCTGCTGGGCGAGGGCAAGGCCCTGCGCCGGATCATCGAATCCGGCATGATTCCGAATATGGTTTTCTACGGGCCTTCCGGCGTCGGCAAAACGACCGTAGCGTCCATCATTGCCCGCAACACGAATATGCACCTGTGCAAGCTGAACGGCACGACGGCCTCCACGGCCGATATCCGGGACGTCGTCGCGCAGGTCAACACGCTGCAGGCGGTGAACGGCGTGCTGCTTTACCTCGACGAGATCCAGTATTTCAATAAGAAACAGCAGCAGACGCTGCTCGAGTTCATCGAAAACGGCAGCATCACGCTGATCGCCTCCACGACGGAGAACCCGTATTTTTACGTGTACAACGCGATCCTGAGCCGCTCGACGGTCTTCGAGTTCAAGCCGGTCGAGTGCGAGGAGGTGGCCCGCGCGGTCGAGCGCGCTTTCCGGCTCCTCGCAGAGGAGAGCGGGCTTTCGCTCCGGCTGGAGGACGGCGTGGCCGCATACATCGCAATGGCGTGCGGCGGCGACGTGCGCAAGGCGATGAACGCCGCGGAGCTCTGCACGGTCGCGGCGCAGGGCGGAGAGGAAGCGGTTGTCACGATGGCGCTCGCGCGGGAGCTGACGCAGCGCAGCGCGCTCCGCTACGACCGCAGCGGCGACGAGCATTACGACATCCTTTCGGCGTTTCAGAAATCGATGCGCGGGTCCGACCCCGACGCGGCGGTGCACTATCTGGCGCGGCTGCTGGAGGCGGGCGACCTGCCGTCCGCCTGCCGCAGGCTGATGGTCTGTGCATGCGAGGACGTCGGCCTCGCGTGGCCGCAGATCATCCCGATCGTCAAAGCCGCGGTGGACGCCGCCATGATGGTCGGCCTGCCGGAAGCGCGCATCCCTCTGGCCGACGCGGTAATCCTCGTCGCGCTTGCGCCGAAGTCCAACAGCGGCGAAGCGGCTATCGACGCCGCAATGGCCGATATACAGAAGGGAAAGACCGGCAGCATCCCGCGCACTTTGCAGAATAAGCATTACGACAGCGTGGAGGTGCAGAACAAGGGCCAGTTCTACCAGTATCCGCACGACTTTCCCAACCACTGGGTCGACCAGCAGTATCTGCCGGATACGCTCCTCGGCGCCAGATACTACAGCTTTGGAGAAAACAAGAACGAGCAGTCCTTCAAGGCGTACTGGGAAAACATAAAAAAGCGAAGACAGTCATAATTATGAGACAGTGGCGATCCACTGGCATTGCACCGGGAGGCATTTCCCGGATTCAGAGAGGAAAGGATGATATTCGATGAACCCGGCAGTATTGAGCAATTTGTCGTACGGCATGTACGTGATCGGCACGAAGCAGGACGGCCGGCCGAATGCCTGTGTGGCCACCTCGGTCGTGCAGGTTTCGAGCGGCTCGCCGGAAAAGGTGCTCGTCACACTCACGAAAGACACCCACAGCTGCGCGGCGATCCGTGAAAACGGGATCTTTACGATTTCCGTGCTCTCCACCGATACGCCGGCCAGCGTGATCGGCGCGCTGGGTTTGGTCAGCGGCAAAAACGCGGACAAGCTCAAAAACATCCGGCACAAGGTCCTCATCGAAGGGGTTCCGGTCGTGAAGGAAAACACCTGCTGCTGGTTCCTCTGCCGTGTGATCCAGTCGATGGACATGGGGCAGGAAATCGTCTTCGGCGCAGAAATCATCGCGGGCAGCGACACGGCGATCGGCACGCCGATGACGTATGAGTATTACCGCGAGCAGATGCACGGCCTTTCGCCGGTCGGCTCGCCGACGTATATCCCGCCGGAAAAAACGTTTGACAAGAGCAGCGGGGAGAGCTTCGTCTGCTCCGTCTGCGGCTATGTGTACAGCGACCCGAACTTCAGCTTTGAAGAGCTGCGGGACAACTGGACCTGCCCGGTCTGCAAGATGCCGAAGAAGGCGTTTGTCCGCCGTACATACTGAGCGCGTCGGGTGCTGTGCGCGGCGCCCGTCTATAATAGAGTGAAAAAGCAAAAGCCTGCGGCTGGTTCCAGCGGCAGGCTTTCTCTGTGCTTTCGGGCGGGTTATTCGAAGTTGCGCACGCTCGTGCTCGGC
>USBH01000172.1 GCA_900552925.1 uncultured Oscillospiraceae bacterium | reverse complement strand
CTCGGAGATGTGTATAAGAGACAGGTTTCGGAGCAGAGCGCGCTGGAGACCGTCGTCGAGCTGCCGGAGAGCGTCGCCGCGCCGGTGGAGGCGGGGCAGGCGGTCGGAACGCTTCGCGTGCTGCTGGGTGGGGAGACCGTGCAGGAGATCCCGATCACCGCGGCGGAAAGCGCCGAAGCGATCACATTCGGCTCGGCGTTTCAGTATCTTCTGAGCTGGTTTTTCCGCGCCGCCGCGCCGGACGCCGCGGGGTAAAATCAAACTTTTTGTGAAACATGGTATTCTAGTCTTGAAAAACGCCACAAAATATTGTAGAATGAAAACATCCAAAGGGTTCGTCGATTTTGTTTAATCAAAGAATTCATGCAGGAGGGAAAACAAAATGTCGTTAAAACTGGAATGCGGATATTTGAAAGGATTTATTCAGGATCACGAGTATGAGGCGATCGCACCGCAGGTGGAAAGTGCGCATAAGCTGCTGGAATCCGGCAAGGGTCCCGGCAATGATTTTCTCGGCTGGGTGACGCTCCCGACCGATTATGACAAGGAAGAATTCGCGCGCATCAAGGCTGCGGCCGAGCGCATCAAGAAGAATACGGACGTTTTCGTCGTCATCGGCATCGGCGGCTCGTACCTCGGCGCCCGCGCGGCGATCGAGTTTCTGAAGAGCGAAAACTACAATGCGCTGAAGAAGGATACGCCGGACATCTATTTCACCGGCAACAGCATCTCCTCCTCTGCGCTGGCGGAGCTCGTACAGATCTGCGAGGGCCGCGATGTTTCGATCAATATGATCTCGAAGTCCGGCACCACGACGGAGCCGGCGATCGCGTTCCGCGTGTTCCGCGAGATCCTCGAGAAGAAGTACGGCAAGGAAGAGGCCAGAAAGCGCATCTTCTGCACGACCGATAAGGCGCGCGGCACGCTGAAGCACCTCGCGGACGAAGAGGGCTACGAGACCTTCGTCGTTCCGGACGACGTGGGCGGCCGTTACTCGGTCCTCACCGCAGTCGGCCTGCTGCCGATCGCCGTCGCAGGCGCGGACATCGACGCGCTGATGGCGGGCGCCAGAAAGGCGCAGGCGGCGTACAGCAACCCGAATCTCGAGGAGAACGACTGCTACAAGTACGCGGCGATCCGCAATATTCTCTACAACAAGGGCAAGAGCACCGAAATCATGGTCAGCTACGAGCCTTCCTACACGCTGATGAACGAGTGGTGGAAGCAGCTCTACGGCGAGAGCGAGGGCAAGGACGGCAAGGGCCTGTTCCCGGCGTCCGTAATCTTCTCGACCGACCTGCATTCGATGGGCCAGTACATTCAGGACGGCCGCCGCGATCTCTTCGAGACCGTCGTGCTGTTCGAAAAGCCGAAGCACGAGATCGTCATCGGCAACGACCCGGCGAACGTCGACGGCCTCAACTTCCTCGAGGGCCGCAGCATGGCGTACATCAACCGCAAGGCCTTTGAGGGCACCGTGCTCGCGCACAACGACGGCGGCGTGCCGAACGTCGTGCTGAACGCGCCGGACTTCTCCGAGGATACGCTCGGCCAGCTCATCTACTTCTTTGAGCGCGCCTGCGCGATCTCCGGCTACATGCTCGGCGTGAATCCCTTCAACCAGCCCGGCGTCGAGAGCTACAAGAAGAACATGTTCGCGCTGCTCGGCAAGCCCGGCTACGAGGGCGAAAAGGAAGCGCTGGAAGCGCGCCTTTCCAAATGATTCAGGCGTAAATCCGTTTATGCGGAATATAAAATACACAGGAGGATTTCATTATGATTACTCTCTTAATTGGTAAAAAAGGCTCCGGCAAGACGAAGAAGCTCATCGAGCTCGCAAACGAGGCCGTCAAGAATTCGAACGGCAACGTCGTCGTCATTGAGAAGGGCCTCAAGCTTACATATGATATTTCCCACAAGGCCCGCCTCGTCGATTCCGATGCGTACAGCATCGAGGGTCTCGACGCGCTCGTCGGCTTCATCAGCGGCATCTGCGCGGCAAACTACGACGTGACCGACATCTTCGTGGACTCCACGCTGAAGATCACCGGTAAGGGCGTCGGCGAGGTCGAAACGCTTACGGCGAAGCTGAAGGCGCTCAGCGAGACCGCCAATGCGAACATCTGCCTGCTCATCTCCGCTGCGGCGGAGGAGCTGCCGGAATCCGTCATGGAGTACGTCAGCAAGTAAATCGGCAGGAAAAGCGGAGCGGTTTTCCCTCCCTTTAGAAAAAAGCGGCGTTCCGGCGGAGGCAAAACCCGCCGAACGCCGTTTTTCAGGGGAAAAACCGCAGGATTTTTCAAACTTTTCCTTGACAAAAGTCCGTCTGGTATTTATAATATATCAGTACGGTTTGAGGATACCTATGCTCATTGATTTAAAAAAGTATTTCTCAGGCGAGAATATTTCCCAGCAGATCGATTACACGATCGATTTGTCGGCGGTGGAAATCGACGGTGTGAAGCCGTTTGTTTCCCCGGCGCACGTGGTGGGGGACCTGAAGGCCTTCGCCTCCAGCGCAGAGCTGAACGTCACCGTGCAGTATGCGTTCTCGATGCCGTGCAACAGGTGCCTGAAGGAAACCAGGAAAGAGATTTCGCACAGCATATCGCACGTGCTGGTGAACAGGCTGAACGATGAGGAGGACTTTGACGACTACATCGTCGTCGAGGGCGAAAAGCTCGATTTGGACGAGCTGATTTACTCCGACATCATCCTTCTGACGCCGTCGAAGTATGTTTGCAGCGACGACTGCAAGGGACTTTGCCCGGTCTGCGGGAAAAATCTCAACGAAGGCGACTGCGCCTGTGCGAAGCAGCAGACAGACCCCCGCCTGGAGGCTCTGCGCCAGCTGCTCGATTGATTTTGGATTACCAAAGATTTAGTTTACTATAAGGAGGTGCTGACGATGGCGGTACCCAAGAGAAAAGTGTCCAGTGCCAGACAGAATAAGAGACGTTCCAACGTGTGGAAGCTTAACGCTCCTGCCCTTATGAAATGCCCGCAGTGCGGAGAGTATAAGATGCCGCACAGGGTTTGCGGTAACTGCGGTTACTACAACGGCAGAGAAGTTGTTAAAAAGGAAGCATAATTTTGCCTGAAACAATATTGTGCAAGATCGGGATAGAGAAGGGGCAGATTTTTGCTCCTTCTCTATTGTTTTATGCGCGGGTTCTGCGGGCCTGCGGGAAGCGGAGGTGATTTCTTGGCGGTCAGAATTTTCGGCGTGGAGCCGCACAGCCTGGCAGAGCGCGCCGGGATGGAAAAAGGGGATACGCTCATCTCGATCAACGGCCATGCGATCGGCGACATCCTCGATTTCCGCTTTTACGAGACGAACACGCACCTGACGCTTGTCTTTGAAAAGCCGGACGGCACGCGCGTCGAGGAAAAGGTCATCAAGGCGCAGTACGGCGCGCTCGGCCTCGAGTTCGAGACGTATCTGATGGATGAGCAGCGCGCCTGCCGCAACAAATGCGTTTTCTGCTTCATCGACCAGCTTCCGCCCGGCATGCGCGAGACGCTGTACTTCAAGGACGACGACGCGCGCCTTTCGTTCCTGTTCGGCAACTACATCACGCTGACGAACATCGACGACCGCGAGATCGACCGCATCATCGCGATGCACATCAGCCCGATCAACATTTCGGTGCACACAATGAACCCCGCGCTGCGCTGCAAAATGATGCACAACCGCTTTGCGGGCGACGCGCTGCGCCACGTGCGCAGGCTGGCCGAAAACAACATCCGGCTGAACTGCCAGATTGTGCTGTGCCCCGGCCTGAACGACGGCGAGGAGCTTGAATACACGCTGTCGGAGATGCACGGTCTCGGCGCGTGTCTGCAGAGCGTCGCCTGCGTGCCGGTGGGCCTGACGCGCTACCGCGAGGGGCTGTATCCGCTCGTGCCGTTCGACCGCGAATCGGCCGGGAAGGCGATCGACGTGCTCGAGCGCTGGGGCGACCGCTTCAAGGCCGAGCGCGGCATGCGCACGGTCTACCCGAGCGACGAGTTCTACCTGATCGCGGAGCGGGCGCTGCCGCCGTATGAATTCTACGAGGATTTCCCGCAGATCGAAAACGGCGTCGGCATGCTGCGCGACCTCGAGGAGGAGCTGACCTG
>USBH01000171.1 GCA_900552925.1 uncultured Oscillospiraceae bacterium | reverse complement strand
GATCTACACCGTCTAATTCGTCGGCAGCGTCAGATGTGTATAAGAGACAGCCGGGCTCGATCTGCGGCGCATACGCGTGGCCGAGCTTCCAGATCGTCGAGAGCTCCTCGAGCGAATCCCACACGCCGACCGCAAGGCCGGCGAGCATGGCCGAGCCGAGCGCCGTCGTCTCAAGGCAGACCGGCTGCCGCACGGCGCAGTGCAGGATGTCGGCCTGATACTGCATCAGGAAACGGCTGCGCGACGCGCCGCCGTCCACGCGCAGCTCGGAGATCTGCACGCCGCTGCCGGCCTCCATGGCCCGGAACAGGTCGAGGCTCTCATAGGCGATGCTCTCGAGCACCGCGCGGCAAAGGTGCGCCTTCGAGGTGCCGCGCGTCACGCCGAGCAGCGCGCCGCGCGCGTACATATCCCAGTACGGCGCGCCGAGGCCCGTAAACGCCGGGACAAACACGGCGCCGCCCGCGTCGGGCACCGTTTCGGCGAGCCGGTCGGCCTCCTGCGGCGATTCGATCAGCCCGAGCTCATCGCGCAGCCACTTGATTGCGGAGCCCGCATTGAAGGCGCTGCCCTCGAGCGCGTAGGTGACCTTGTCGCCGATCTTCCAGCCGATCGTCGTGATCAGGCCCTGGTCGGAGAACACCGGCGTTTCGCCCGTATTCATCAGGACGAAGCAGCCCGTGCCGTATGTATTCTTCGCCATGCCGCGCGCAAAGCAGCACTGGCCGAACAGCGCCGCGTGCTGGTCGCCCGCGATGCCCGCGATCGGGATCTCCCGGCCGAACACGGATTCCGCGCACATGCCGACGACGCCGGAGGACGGCACGACCTGCGGCAGCGCATCGCGCGGGATGCCGAACACCTCGAGCATCTTTTCGTCCCAGTCGAGCTTCCGGATATCGAAGAGCATCGTGCGCGATGCGTTCGAAACGTCGGTCACAAAGCTCCTGCCCTCCGTCAGGGAAAAGATCAGCCACGTGTCGATCGTGCCGAAGCGCAGCCGCCCCTGCCGCGCGAGCGCTTTCGCCCGCGGGACATTGTCGAGGATCCATTTCATCTTCGTGCCGGAAAAATACGGGTCGATGATCAGGCCCGTCGTCCTGTGGATGTATTCCTCCAGGCCCTGCGCCTTCAGCCACTCGCATTCCGGCGCGGTGCGGCGGCACTGCCAGACGATCGCGTTGCAGATCGGGATGCCGGTCTCGGCGTCCCAGGCGACGGTCGTCTCGCGCTGGTTCGTGATGCTGATCGCCGCGATGTCCTCGGCGGTGATGTCCGCCTCGTGCACGGCCTGCCGCATCGCGTAGAGCTGCGTCTGCAGGATCTCCACCGCGTCGTGCTCGACATAGCCGGGCTTCGGGTAAATCTGCGTGAACTCGCGCTGTCCCATGCCGGCCACGCCGCCCAGCGCGTCGAAGAGGACGGCGCGCGAGCTGGTCGTGCCCTGGTCGAGCGAAAGAATATATTTGCCGATTTTCATGCTGCTACAACTCCCTGTCTCCCAAAATTCCGACCGCCGCCGGCCTCAAAACCGGAACAGGTTCAGGAATTTTTCCTTTTTGTCCTCCTGCTCGCGGGTATTGTGGATGATCTTGTACCGCAGGACCCACTGCGGGTCGATGTATTCCAAAATCGCCTGCGGCACGCGGTATTTATACAGCGGGCGCTGGTTTTTCAGGTCCGCAATGAGCCGCTGGTGCGTGATGGAATTCGCATCCTTCGTGCCGACGATGATCGTTCTGTAATCCTTCTGACTCGTGTACTTGAAATTGCTCATAAAATCGACCCAGACCGAATACTCCGTAAGCCGCACGTATTCCTTCGGCACGTTGAGCCGGATGCGCACGGCGCCCGAGACGCGGCCGCCGGTGTTCTGCTTGCGCCCGTGCACGACGCCGAAGATCGGGCATTCGCAGTGCAGGCCGAGCATGTCGATCAGCGCGGCATACTCCCCCTTGAAGGAGATGCTCGGCTTCGCCCAGTAGACCTCCCCGCTCTGCAGGATCCGCATGACCGCGCTCGACTGATACGTATCGATAATCATCTGTGTGACCGTCCCTTTCCTCAAATCCCGTTTTCTTCCAATGCGCCGAAACGCCCTAACGAACCGCCCACTCGTAGAGGAAGCGGTCGAACTCGCCCAGCTCGTTCGGCTGGATCAGGTACTGCTTCAGCAGCTCCTGCTCGTTGGGCACCGTCCGTCTATAGTATGCCTCCGCAATGCCGCCCGCAATACAGGCAACCGTGTCCGTATCGCATTTCACGCTGAACACATTCCGGATGCAGCTCTCCCAGTCCTCGCTCTCGAGGAAGCAGCGGAAGGCAAGCGGCATCGTGCCCGCGGCCGTGGCGTCGAACTTGCCCTTCGGCCGGTAAGCCCACAGCGGCTTGCGGACCGGGTATTCGTACTCCTTGTGGAAATACTTCGCGAGATCCTTTTTGCGCTCGCCCTGCAGGGCGAGATAGATCAGCCCCGCCGTCACCATCGCCGCCTTGACGCCCTCGATGTGGTTGTGCGTGCACATCGCGCTCTTTTTCGCCTCTTCCTCCACGCGCTCGAGCGTGTCGAAATGGTAGGCGATGTAGCTGACGCGCATCGCGGCGCCATTGCCGAAGCTGCCGTAGCCGGTTTCGCTGTGGCCGTCCAGCCATTTCTGAAACAGCGTGCCGTAGCCCACGCGGCGGTACATCCGCCCGAGCTTGCCGTAGGCGCGCGCATAGGAGATATCGTTCAGAAGCGCGTATTTCGTCGCGATCGTCATCACGGTATCGTCCGTATAGGCGCAGCCGCTGCCGAAAAGGCTGACCGTTTTATAATTGAAGCCGGACGGTTTGCTGAATTCAAACCGCGACCCGGCTATGTCTCCTAAAATTGCTCCGTACATCCCAAAGCCCCTTTTTGGATATGGTACTTTGATTATAGCATAGATTTATACGGATTTCCACATGTTTTTTGTTAACTTCTGCGCTTTTTGACTTTTTTGAAGAAATGCGGTATGCTATGTCCAGTACGGCTGCGAAAAAGCGGGCTTTCGCACGCGTTTTCCGCACCGCAGCCGCCAGCGAAAAACGGAAAGGATGCATGGTCCCATGATTCGATACAGGAAAGCCGCCGGCGCGCTGCTTCTGAGCGCCGCCCTTTTGCTCTCGCCCGCCGGATGCCGCGCGGACGACGCGGCGGAAAGCGAGCCCACAGCCTCCGCTTCGCCGGAGGACGCGGTCAGCCGCCCGATCTCCGTCACATTTTCCGAAGCGCTGCTGCACGAAACCGGCCTGGACCCGGCCGCCACGGCGCGCGGCCTCGGCCTCACGAACGTCACGGACAACGACGACGGCTCCTGCACCATCCGGATGACCGCCGAGGAGCAGGAAACCGCCTCCGCCGCGCTGCGCGAAAGTCTGGACGAACAGCTGCTCGCGCTGCCGGAGAGCGGCACCTGGCCTTTCCTCGACGCCGTCGAGCTCAGCGACGACTGCACGAAGGCCACGCTGCACAGCGCGGCCGCGCGCTACAGCCCGGCGCGCGACAACACGGTCGCGCAGGCGGTCTACATCCCCGCCCTGCTCTGCGCCGCTTTTTCCGGCGAGGACCCCGAAGCCTTTGCCGTCCACTTCACGGTGCTCGACAGCGACGGCAAAACCGTGCTCGGTGAATTCGATTACCCGGAGCCGGAAGCGGCGGCCAGCCCCGGCGCGGAGGACCCGGCCGCCGGCGAATCGCAGCCTCCGGAAAGCGCCGAAGCATAGCGCCCGCGCTTTCCGGCGGCGCAGGACAGCGCGCGATCCAGAAGCGCAACATCCTCACAAGACGCAAAAACTGCGCGGGCTCACGCGGCCTGCGCAGTTTTTTCCTTTTGTTTGAGCTCCCGCCAGATCGTGCAGAGCATCGTGATGAAGCATGCGCCGCCGCCGATGAAGTTCGAGATCGCTTCGGCCAGAAACACGCCGTTTACCCCGATGCCCGGGATGCGCGGCAGGATCAGCGTCAGCGGGATCACGATGATGACCTTGCGCAGCAGCGAAAAGAAAATCGCCTGCTTGGAGCGGCCGAGCGACTGCGCCGCGGCCTGCCCGGCCATCTGCAGCGACATCATGAAGCAGCCGAAAAAGTAGATGAACATCGAATCGGCGCAGGCCTCGACGAGCGTCGGATCGTCGTTGAAG
>USBH01000170.1 GCA_900552925.1 uncultured Oscillospiraceae bacterium | reverse complement strand
AGCGCATACAGGTCCACCGGCCCAAGAAGCACCGTATTGAACGCAAAATGCGGCAGTGGCAGCAAAAAGACGCCGACCATCAGCGCAACCGCGACGATAAACGGAATCATATAGATCAGGTTGAGCTGGATGAGCTTCGACAATTTGCGCCATAGAATTTCAAAAAAACGCACCGGCGCCGCCTTTTTCGGCTCATCCTTGCTTACACCCGGTCCGGGTTTATCGTAATTTCCGAACAATCCAAAGAATGCCACAAAATCAACTCCAAAAAAATTTAGCTTGTCCTTGCACGAGGATGACAATCATTATACACCGATTTGACGTGATTATCAAGATCTAATAATTGAACATATACCTGTGTGGACGAAATATCGGCATGCCCCATCATCGTTTGAATGTCCTTGACCGAGGCGCCGTTCTGCAGCAGATGCATGGCAAAGGAATGGCGCAGCGTGTGCGGCGTGATCTCCTTGGTGATGCCGGCCTCCGTCGCATAGCTCTTGACGATTTTCCAGAAGCCCTGCCGCGTCAGCCGCGAGCCGTTGAGGTTGACAAACAGCGCGTCCCCGCTTTCCGGATCCGCAATCAGGTCGCGCATGCGGTAAATATAATCCGATACGGCCACGATCGCCGAGGGATACACCGGAATGGTCCGTATCCCCTTGCTGCCCCTGCAGTGCAGCACACCGGCGCGCAGGTTGATGTCCTTGATGTCGAGGTTGATCAGCTCGCTGACACGGATGCCGGTCGCATACAGAAGCTCCAGCATCGCCTTGTCGCGGCAGCCCTTCGGGTCTGTCACGCGCGGCTGCGCCAGCAGAAGATCGATCTCCTCGCCGGTGAGCACCTGCGGCAGCTTCTTCTGCGCCTTTTCCAGCTTGACCGTTTTGGCCGGATTGGTATCCATCTCCCCGCGGAAAATCAGGAACTTATAGAAGCACCTTACCGATGCGATATTGCGGGAGATTGTCGTCGCCGAGCGGTTCAAGCCGCGCAGATACTGCACGTAGTCGTCCAGCACCTGCTCGTCCGCAAGCGTCGGAGAAGCGATGCCGTTCTGAGACAGGTAGTCGAGAAAGAACGCAACGTCCCGCAGATACGATTCCCGCGTATTGGCGGAATTCGATTTTTGATTGATCAGGTACTCCCGGAACAATGAATAGTAATCGTTCATACCCCTTGCCTCCTCAGGAAAAGATCGACGCTAAAAATACTAAACCGCAGCGCACGGCAGCCGCACAGACAAAAATCAGCAGAGCCGCCAGAAACTGCACGCTGTAGCGCTTCAGTGCAGACGCCGGCAGAGATGCACGGCTCAGAAGCTGCCCCGCAACCTTCAGCGACGCGGCAAACGCGCGCCCCGAAAGAATCAGAAACACCAGTGTGCAGCAGACCGCCACCGGCAGATATGTTATCCAGCTTTGGAAATACACGCCTGTCCCTTCCGATGCGAGAAGCACAGAGAGCGATGCGCCGAGCGTAAAGCCCCTGCAGAAAACCGCTATGGGAATCACCGCCGCACCGAGGAAGGTCATGCCAAAGAGGAATATCAGCAAAAGATAAAAAAGAAAATCAAAAAGAAAAGCTGAGAAAACACGGAGCCAGCCCGCCGAAAGATCGTCGAACAATCCGTTGAAAAAGACCGAACTCTGCTCAAACGAAAGCGGAGAGGGCGAGAACCATGTGAACAGGCAGCCGATCCATACGCCGATCAGAAGCAGCGCCGCAAACAGCATCGCACCGGCCGGCACGTTCATGTTTTTTCTGAGCTTATCCATTTGCAAGATCACATCCAAAAGCAGTATTGCTAAAGGATATGAACAAAAGCCGGCGGGTATGTCTACTACATAGAAAGCTCGCCCGCACGCTTTTCACAGGCTGCAAAAGCCGCCTGCATGGTCCGGTCAAAGTCTCCGTCATCCAGCGCGCCGAGCAGCGCAAACGTCGTGCCGCCCTTGGAGGTCACCATATCGATCAGCGCCTGCGGCGTTTTCCCGCTCTTCAAAAGCATGTCCGCACTGCCTTTCAGCGTCTGGCAGAAAAGCTCCAGCGCGGTCTCGCGGTCGATGCCCTTCGCCTCCGCATAGGCGCAGGTCAGGTCGGCGAGCCTGTACAGGTACGCCGGAGAGCTCCCGCTCACGGCGATCACCGCATCCATCTGCAATTCTTCAATTTCGCGGACCATGCCGCAGCAGGAGAAAATGTCGGCAATCTGCCGGAACACCGCGTCGGAAACATTTTCCGTGCGGCAGAGCGCCGTCGCGCCTTCGCCGAGCAGAAGCGGCGTATTCGGCATTGCACGGACAAAGCCGTATGCAGAGCCGAGCGCATCCTGCATGTTTTGGAACGTCACGCCGGCGGCGATGGAGACAAACAATACATCGCTTTCCTTTTTATTTGCAACCGCAGGTTTCAACTCGCGAAGCACTTCCGGGAAAACCTGCGGTTTTATACACAGGAAAATCACACTGCATTTTTCAGAGAGCGCCGCAATGGAGCCGCACGGCGCACACCCGGCCTCTGCAAAGCGCTGCATCTTCTCCGGGTGGGGATTATACATGCAGATTTGATCCGGAGAAAGCGCTTTTGTGGATAAAATGCCCCCGATTATCGCGGATGCCATATTGCCGATGCCGATGAAGCCGATCTTTCCGTTTTCCATTTCAACATCCTCCTTCTCGGGGTTTCATGTAATATACTATATACCTTTTTGGCGAATTTTGCAAGAGCAAAAACGAATATTTTCCCATTTTGCTTGCAAACCCCTTTGTTTTATGTATTTTGTTTTATGTAAACTAATGTATAAACACAAAATGTTGTTATGAAAACCGGATATGTATAAAGATGCAGGGGGCAATCCCCCTGCATCTTGGATACAAGCTCAGAAACGGATTTTGCTCTTCTTCCCAACGCCGAGAACGCCACCCAATGCACCGCAGAGCAGGATCGCGGCCGTGCGCACACCGACCGCGGCGATGTCCGCATCGGCATACAGCGCCAGGGAAACGGCCAGATACAGAAAAACATAAACGGCCGCCAGGACCAGGCCGTGCAGCAGCCCCTTCTCCCCCGCGATGCGCGCCGTGAAAAAGGCCGCGGCAAAAACGGAGACGCAGCCGACCGCCAGCGCGATCGTGCCCGCGATTTCTCCAGGCAGCGCGCCAAGCTTCAGAATAAGGGCAGAGAAGGCCGCAAGCAGCGCCGCTGTGAGCGCCAGGGACGCCACGAGGCCGAAAAGCAGTTTTTTAATTTGCAGCATAGAAAAAGACCCCTCGGAATAAGTTTGTTCATACTTATTCCGAAGGGCCTTTAACTATTCCCGATTTTATTTTCGATTACGCGTCTTCCTCATGGATCGTATCCACGCTGCCGATCGCCCAGCGCTTTACGCGCAGTCTCGCACGATCGCTGCCGGTCTCAATGATGACGCTTTCGGTCTCATCCTTTACCGCAATGATTCTGCCGCAGATGCCGCCGATCGTCGTCACTTCATCGCCGACCTGCGCGTTCTTGCGCATTTCCTGCTCTTTCTTTTTCTTCTTGCTCTGCGGACGGAAGAAAATAAAGTACATAGCCGCGATGATGCCGCCATATACCAACAGCATAATCAGCATGGAGCCCCAGCCGCCCTGAGATGCCGTTGCCGTCGTATCCATTACGTTAAAAATCATAGTTGTTCTCTTTCCTTTCTGTATCGGTGCACTTCCATGCTCCTGAACTCACAATATCGATTATAACAAGAACAGGAAATACTTGCAAGCAAAATCCGAATTCTTTTGTGAATTTTTTTAGAACGAACAAATACCGGTCGTTTAAATCACGATGCCCGACTATATCCTTGTCCCGAGCACCTGCGCGTACGTATCGTAGAACGACTGGAACGTGCCTGCGTCCAGCGCATCGCGGATACGCTCCATCAGGTTGTTGTAGAAATACAGGTTGTGCATCACGGTCAGGCGCATGGCCAGCATCTCGCCGGCCTTGAACAGGTGGTGGATATACGCGCGGGAATGGCGCCGGCAGACCGGGCAGTCGCACTCCGGGTCGATCGGCTGGTCGTCGAGCGTATACTTGGCGTTCAGCAGATTCCGGCAGCCCGCATTCGTAAAGGCATGCCCGTGCCTGTCTCTTATACACATCTGACGCTGCCGACGAATTAGACGGTGTAGAT